>JAYTKL010000528.1:0-6538 GCA_043730305.1 Deinococcales bacterium
CCCATGAGTGCTGCCTGTTCGCTGCACGTTTCGGGTACTACAGGAATCAAAATATGCTTGAACATGAATGCCTCACTCTCTGTGACCGACAAAGGCACGAAGCACGTCGGTGGTTGTGACCACGCCGCGCAGTTGATCGCCGTGCATGACGGGCATACCGCCAATGTTATGGTTCAGCATCTGTTCGGCAGCGTACTCGAGCGTCGCGTCCTCGAGCACAAAATGAATCGGGTGCGACATGATTTCGCTAACTTTTATTTTGGCGACCAGGTAATTGATCTCCCAGATCGAAAGTGAGGTCGCGTCCGAGGGCATGGCTTGTTTCACGTCGCGGTCTGTGATGATGCCAACGACTTTTTGGTTGTTGTCAACCACGGGCAAGCGTCTGAACCCACCGTTTTTCATCAGTTCACTGGCGGCGTGAAGGGTGGTGTCTGGATGTACGGTGACGGGGCTGGTGGTCATGAATTCGCGGACTCGCATAAAGAACCTCCTCAAAAAAGTTTAGGTTTTAGCGATTACCAGGGCATTACCAGTCTCTCGAGCGCAGTCGGTAATGCCTTGGTAATGCCTGCCCCCCAGACTTCACGGGTAAGAAGTTCATTCGAGCCAGGTGCTCGAGAACTTCCAGGAGGAAGACCATGTTGATTGCCGATAAGCCCGTCAGCTCAGCGCCAAGTTTTGTCAGCAACCCTCGTTTGCTCGAGTGGGTCAAAGAAACCGAACTGCTCTGCAAGCCAGACAACTTGCATTGGTGCGATGGTTCGCAACTCGAGTACGACACCCTGTGCGAGCAGATGGTTGAGACTGGCACGTTCATTCGCTTGAACCCAAACTTGCGCCCAAACAGTTTTCTGGCACGGTCAGACGTGAACGACGTGGCTCGAGTCGAAGAGAAGACTTTTATTTGCAGTCTGGCAAAGTCCGATGCGGGTCCGACCAACAACTGGATGGCTCCAAAGAAAATGAAAGCCGTGCTGACGCCGTTGTTTGACGGCTCGATGCGTGGTCGCACCATGTACGTGATTCCGTTCAGCATGGGTCCTGTCGGTTCACCCATCGCGCACATTGGCGTGCAAATTTCGGACTCGCCTTACGTTGCGGTGTCCATGCGCATCATGACCCGCATGGGCAACAAGGTGCTCGAGGTGCTGGGAGACAACGATTTTGTTCACTGCTTGCACAGCGTCGGAATGCCGCTCGAGCCAGGGCAAAAAGACCTGCCCTGGGCTTGCAATCAAACTGAAAAATACATCTCACATTTTCCGGAAGAACGCGCCATCTGGAGTTACGGCAGTGGTTACGGCGGCAATGCGCTGCTGGGCAAGAAATGCTTTGCGCTGCGAATCGCCAGCGTTCTGGCTAGAGACGAGGGTTGGCTTGCGGAGCACATGCTGATTCTGGGCGTCAAAGACCCGACAGGCGAAAAAACCTATGTCGCGGCAGCCTTCCCGAGCGCCTGCGGTAAAACCAATTTTGCCATGCTGATCCCACCCAAACCATTCTTGGACGAGGGTTGGGAAATCACCACCGTTGGCGATGATATTGCCTGGATCAAACCTGGCAAGGATGGCAAAATTTACGCCATCAACCCCGAAAACGGTTTTTTTGGCGTCGCCCCAGGCACGAACACCTCGAGCAACCCGAACGCCATGGCGAGCATTCAAAAGAACACGATTTTTACCAATGTTGCCCTGACCGACGACGGCGACGTCTGGTGGGAAGGCATGACCAAAACCGCGCCAGCGCACCTGATTGACTGGACTGGGCAGGACTGGACGCCCGACTGCGGACGCAAAGCCGCGCACGCCAACTCGAGGTTCACCGCACCCATTTCGCAATGCCCGAGCATAGACCCTGAAGCCGATAATCTGGCGGGCGTACCGATCAGCGCGTTTATTTTCGGTGGTCGCCGCTCGAGCGTCGTGCCACTGGTGTACCAATCTTTTAACTGGAATTACGGTGTTTACGCCGCCGCCACCATGGGCAGCGAAATGACCGCTGCCGCCGCAGGCAAACTCGGAGAGGTTCGGCGCGATCCGTTCGCCATGCTGCCATTCACGGGTTATCACATGGGCGATTATTTTAACCACTGGCTCAACTTCGGGCGCAGCATTCACAACCCGCCACGAATTTTTAACGTCAACTGGTTTCGCAAAGACAAAGACGGCAATTTCTTGTGGGCTGGCTTCGGCGAGAACATGCGCATCCTCAAATGGATTGTCGAACGCGCCCGAGGTCACGCCGCCAGCATCGAAAGCCCCCTGGGTTGGATGCCAACTTACGACGACATTGACTGGCGCGGTCTGGATTTCTCGCAGGATGATTTTGAAAACCTGATGAGCGTAGACCGTGATGTCTGGCAACAAGAAATCGTTGGTCACGACGAATTGTTCGTCAAACTCTACGATAAACTGCCCAAAGAATTTATCTTCATTCGTGAATTGATCCTCTCGAGCCTCTGGCGTGCGCCCGAACACTGGGGTTTAGCACCAGAGTAGTGAATTTTAGCTCGCCTGAAGCCCTCATCCGGCGCTTCGCGCCACCTTCTTCTTGCTCACAAGACAGCACCTTGCGGGCTGTTCGCGCTCCCGCAGGGAGAAGGAAAACCCCTTCGAGCCACACGTGTAGAAAAATAAAACTCCCTTCTCTCCTCGGAGAGAAGGCGACCATGCCCGGAGCGACCCAGCCCGTCAGCGCCCAAGCCCGTTAGGTGCTGCTTCAAGGGCAAGACAGGTGCATCTTTAGGGTCAAGACAGGTGCATTTTATGGTCAAGAGGGTCGGGGATGAGAGGGAATAAGGGCACGCATCTCGAGTTTCACAAGGAGAATTCATGTTGGGGTTGCTCGAGCAAAGTCCGTTGTTGTTGCTGTTTTTGGTGGCTGGGATTGGTTATCCGATTGGGCGTTTGAAACTGGCGGGTTTTTCGCTTGGCGTGTCGGCGGTGTTGTTCACGGGTTTGGTGTTTGGTTCGCTTGCCAGCGATTTGAAATTGCCCGAGGTCGTGTATCAGTTTGGGTTGGTGTTGTTTGTGTACACGATTGGTCTCTCGAGTGGACCTGGTTTTTTTGCGGCGTTACGGCGCAAGGGTTTGCGCGATAATCTTTTTGCGCTTGGGGTGTTGTTTGCGGCGGGCGCTGTGGTGGTTCTTGCCAGCTTGCTGTTCAAACTGGGGTCGCCTAGTGCCGCTGGTCTGTTCGCAGGGGCTTTAACCAACACTCCAGCCCTCGCTGGGGTACTCGAGACGCTTAAATCTGTTGCCCCTAAAGCGCTTCTCGAGCAGGTTTTGGTCGAACCGGTGGTGGCGTATTCGGTGGCGTACCCGATTGGTGTGATTGGAATGTTGCTGGCGATTGGTCTGTTCGAGCGTTTCTGGCGTATCGATCAAAAGCTCGAGGCGAGCCGAGCACCAGAGTTGAAGGGTTCTTTTGAGGGCATCACGCATCAGAGTGTGGTGGTGACGGCTTCAAACTTTCAAAGCCAGCCGATCACGCAAATTGCCAGAGAACGCGGTTGGCATGTGGTGTTCGGGCGTTATCAACATGCTGGCAAGCTCAGTCTGGTCGGTCCCCAAACGCGCCTTCAACCTGGCGATGTGATCAGTTTGGTGGGTTCACCGAGCGAAGTGAATACCGTCATGAACCAGCTTGGCGAACCTAGTGCTGAAGCGCTCGAGTTAAACCGTTCGAGCCTCGATTTTCGTCGGGTGGTGGTTTCCAACCCCAGCGTTGCAGGCAAGACCTTAAACCAACTCGAGTTACCCCAGCGTTTTGGCGCGATCATCACACGGGTTGGTCGCGGCGATGTGGATTTACTGCCAAACAAACACTTCAAACTCGAGTTGGGAGACCGGGTGCGGGTGGTCTGTGCGCCAGATCAGATGAATCAGGTGGCAAAAGCGCTGGGCGATTCGTACCGTGCGATTTCCGAGATTGATGTCATGACTTTTAGTGTCGGTATTGCGCTGGGTTTGCTGCTCGGGGCGATCAGTGTGCCCTTGCCCGGAGGCTCGAGTTTGAAGCTTGGCATTGCTGGTGGTCCACTGATTGTGGGTTTGATTTTGGGGGCGTTGGGTCGCACTGGCTCGGTGGTCTGGCAGTTACCGCACAGTGCCAATCTGACCTTGCGGCAACTGGGCGTAATTTTATTTCTGGCTGGCGTTGGCACACGTTCGGGTTTTGCGTTTGTCAGCACCTTTGCCGGTGGCGGCGGCATACTGTTGTTTCTGGTGGGTGCTTTGGTCACGTGTTTTACAGCTTTTTTAACGCTTTGGGTGGGGTACAAAATTCTGAAGATTTCGTTTCCGATTTTGACTGGAATGCTGGCAGGCATTCAGACCCAACCTGCCGTTCTGGCGTTTGCCAACGAACGCGCCCAGAATGACTTGCCCAACATCGGTTACTCGAGCGTCTACCCGATGGCGATGATTGGCAAGATTTTGATTGCGCAACTGTTGTTGACGTTGTTGCGTTAAAAAAACCTCGAGCAAGGTTAAACTCGAGGTTTTAAAATCTGAATTGTGAGGTTACATAAGTTTAATCAGTTCACCGAACACGCCCGGGCAAGAACCGTCCGAGGTCAGGGGGCAATTGAGGGTTAAATGCTCGTCTGGGCGTCGGTTGCAAATGCTCTCACCAGCTTTGATGCGTTCTGCCAAATCTTTGGTCTCATTCATTGGCGTGTCGTCGAGTTCTTCGCGCAAAAAGTTTAAAAACCGGCGGTAATGTTCGATCGAGGCGTATTTGCCTTCGACCACACTTAAACACGTCATCAATTTTTGATGGTAATTTTCGCCGATGAACGGGTCGGCTTTCAACGCCCGCACCAGAGCGCCCACCGCCGCATCGCACGAACCGTGATCGCAATGAATCAAACTCAACTCGAGCGCGGCTCGGACGTACGCCGATTTGTACTCCTCACGGGCTTCACGCGCCCAGTCGGCGTGTTCGCCTGGCAGGTAATCGCCGTGATACAAATTTAAGACATGTTGGTACAAACGCTGTCGCACGGCGGATTCGCTGGTGTGGTTGGCTTGTTCTAAAGTCAAGTACAATTGATGCACGTCGGTTGCCATCAAAACTTCGCTCGAGAGGCGGTAACGCCCATATTCTTCTTGCAACGCGTCGGAGCGTCCGAGCGCGGTGCGAACGCGGTGTACTGTCACCCGAAAACGGTTGTTGGCGCTGGGGTCGGGTTGTAAACCCCAGAGTTGCTCAAGGATTTCTTCTTTGCTGCAACCTTCGACGTGCGAGAGCAAGTAAAAGAACAATTCTTGGGCGGCTTGGGCGTGCCACTGGGCGGGAACGTTGTCCACCAGAACTTCGCTTTTTCCAAGGGTGGTAATCACAAGTTTGTTCATGGTCTGACCTCGAGTTTCTGAATGAACGCGTTTCATAAATTCTTTTCCTTGTTCAGTTTCCAACTTTGCAATTACAAAACCATTACGATGCTGTGCAGCACAATCAAAATTTGCAGTAATGGCTTTGTAATGCAAGGGTTTCACAATCTGTCTATGAATATTTTCTACCCTACAGCGCTTTCGCCCTCACGAACAAGCCAATATGTTTGAAGCTCGAGGGTAATTCATGTACCGACACATCCTGATTCCAGTGACCGATGACACGTGCAGCCAAATCGCTGCAAGACATGCTTTTGACCTCTCGAGGTTGCTGGGTTCTCGGGTGACATTGCTGCATGTTTGCAATGAATTTGAAGCCTTTCAGCAAGAACACTTTTGGTTGACCGAACTGGCGAGTCAGGCACGTTTTCAACCGCAAATTCGGCTGGTCAGCGCCACCAAAAGTATTCAACAGACGATTCTCGAGGTGGCACAAAGCGAAAAAGTTGATTTGATTGTCATGGGCACGCACGGACGAGAAGGCATTGAACGTCTGCAACTGGGGTCGGTGGCTCAGGCGGTGGCTGGCAGTTCGAGCATTCCGGTGCAGATTATTCCCTTGCGTTTGCAAGCGTCGCGCGGCTTTGTGGCGCGTTGGAAACAAGCGCTCAAAACGCCCTAGAATGTTCAAAAATCTAGACTTGTTTTGATTGGTTTTCACATTTGCCATTGCAGCGCTTTACACATTTACCGTTGCCATTACCCCTTCCAATGTTTGATGCCAAGTGCGTCGAGCATTGGCTGGATTGCTGTTATATCTTTGAGCATATTCGATCTTTATTGAACCTTAGCGTTTGGGTTTAATTCTCAGAATTCGATTGCCATTCAGGTCAGCCTCAGCTCATCATCAGCCGTGGCTTTTAGCCTAAAGCTCGAAGGTAAGGGAGACAACATGACAAGCAAAACATTGATTGATAACGCAACAAATGTAGCCAAAGACGCAGTAAAAACCGCCAAAACATCAGCCGATCAAGCCAGTGAAAAAGTCAAGGCAACCACCGAACGTGCCAAAGCTGCCGTTCACGAAGTCAAAGCAGAAACGAGCGATAATCTGGTCACCAAAGCCAGCGAAAATTTTCAAGCTGGCGTCGGCAAGGTCAAAGCTGCGGTGCATGACGCCAAAGCAAAAACCAAAAATT
>JAYTKL010000529.1:0-1730 GCA_043730305.1 Deinococcales bacterium
CTCGAGACGGCGTTGGGCGCGGCATTGGGGCGGCGAATTGAGCAAATTGTGGTGCAAAATGGCGAGGTTGCCAAAGCCGTCATCGAGCATCTTAAACGCATTGGTGGTCGCGCCACGTTTTTGCCGCTCGAGATTCTGCGGGCGCGAACACGGCGTGAAACGCCAATTTCCAGCGAGAAAGGTGTGCTTGGTTTTGCCGCCGATTTGATTCAATCTGAGTACCGAATAGTGGTTGACACCTTGCTGGGCGATACGCTGGTGATTGAAAACCTTGACATTGCCCTGAAGCTTGCTAAAAAACACCCGAACCGCCCCAGGCTGGTAACAGTCGAGGGTGAACTCTTAGAGGCTGGTGGCGCGGTGACTGGCGGTAAAGGACGTGACACGGCAGGGGAGACGTTTGCCGAGAACCGCAGGTTGAATGAAGCCAAAGCCGAACTTGAGCGTCTCGAGCAAGATTTGGCAAGCATTGAACAATTATTACTTGAAGACCGTGACGCCGCCCAAAGCAGCCGTGAAGCTGTGGTCAGAGCCGATCAGCGCCTCAAGACCAACCGTGAGAACCTCGACACAGTGCGCAACAGCATTCTGTCACTCGAAACCCGTCAGGACAGTCTGAACAGCCGTGTGACCCAACTCGAGGTCAGGTTGAAAAATCTGCCAACGACAGGGGAGGGCGAACTCGAGGCTGGGGTTTCAAGCATTGACCTTTCCCCGCTCGAGAGTTTAATTGTTGCCGCCAGCGATAACCTCGCGCAAGCTCGAGAATTGGAACGAACCGCCGATGCAAACTTGCGGGAAATCAAACAAAAAATAGCGGTGTTTGCCGAACAACAACGCACCTTCGACGCGGACATGGCACGGTTTCAACAATCCAAAACGCGCCTCGAAATCATTCGCAGCAGGCTTGAGGAACTGCATTTGGCGCAACTCGAGATTCAAAACCGATTGTCTGAAGCCAACCCTGAAATTGTACGTCTTGAAAATGCTGCCAAATCGCTTGACCTGGACGCCATCAAAGCCGAACTTGTCAACCTCGAGATCAGACGCAAACAACTGGAAACCGAACTTGCCAACCAAACCCGAAATTTGTCCGAAACCCGTGAAAAACTTGAGAATCAAAAACTTGCCAAAGCGAGACGGGAAGCCAACCTGGAAACTATGATTCAAGAATTGCTCGGACACGAC
Organism: Deinococcales bacterium; assembly: GCA_043730305.1. Taxonomy (GTDB): domain Bacteria; phylum Deinococcota; class Deinococci; order Deinococcales; family JAAFIG01; genus JANXTZ01. The sequence goes on from JAYTKL010000529.1 coordinate 1,189, forward strand.
CTCGAAATCGAACCACTTGCCGAATTTGAATTTGAAAGCTTGCTCGAGCGACCCAATCCCGAAGGTACAGCCCGAACCTGGGCAACTCGAGTCAACCAAATCCGCACGCGTCTGGATGAACTCGGCGCGGTTAACCCTCTTGCCAAAGACGAATTTGAAATAGAATACAAACGCCTGCTTGACCTCGAAGCTGGCATTGCCGACTCGAGCGCTGCCGTGCTGGAACTCGAAACTGCCCTTGACCAACTCGAGCGTGAAGTCACCAGCAAACTCCGCGAAAGCATTAAACGCGTCACCGAAGCCTTCCGTGCCCATATTCTCGAGCTTCTTGGCGGCGAAGGTGAGGTTGAACTTGTGCGCGACGAAGCGGGAGCACTCGAGGGTTTGGCGTTGCGCGTGACCCCAAAAGGCAAACGCACGCGGTCACTGCACTTGCTGTCCACCGGCGAACGCACGATGGCGGCGCTGGGATTTTTGTTTGCCCTCGCCCAAGCGCCCGAAGATTCTCGAGGTTTACCGTTGGCGGTGCTGGATGAAGTTGA
>JAYTKL010000530.1:0-1790 GCA_043730305.1 Deinococcales bacterium
TGTGCGCGGCGTGATTCCGGTACTGGACATTCAATTCGGCAATGTCTGGACGAACGTCCCAAAGCATTTGCTGGACGAATTGGGCGTCAAACTGGGCGATCAACTCGAGGTGCGGGTGTTCAAACACCATCAACAGGTGTATCAAGAAACCCTGCCTTATGTGCCAAGTTTTGGGCATGTCAAACTCGGCGAGCGTCTGGTGTACGTCAACAGCCTTCTAAACGCCAGCCTCGGCATGAACTGCTCGAGTTTCGCGGGTCATTTTGGTGTCTCGAGCGGCGAGGGTTGGAGTGTCGAATTGCGCACGGTCAAGCCTTAAAACCAGATGCTAGACTGCTGACATGAACATCAAATTGGATCTCGAGGCGTTACAACCCAGCATGGTCGCCATGCGCCGTGATTTTCACAGCCATCCAGAACTTGGTTTTCAAGAATTTCGCACCAGCAAAATTCTTGGCGATCACCTCGAGCAACTCGGCTTTGAAGTCGAACGAAATGTTGGCATCACGGGCGTGATTGGATATTTGAAAGGTGACAAACCAGGCAAGACCGTGATGATTCGCGCCGACATTGACGCGCTTCCTATTTTCGAGACGACGGGCGCGAGTTACGCCTCGCAGCAACCTGGTGTGATGCACGCTTGCGGTCACGACGGTCATGCGACCATTGCGGCGCATGTTGCCACGGTGTTCGCGCAAAACCGCAGTGAACTTTCAGGAACGTTCAAATTTGTTTTTCAACCCGCCGAAGAAGTCGTCGGCGGGGCAACCGCGATGCTCGAGCAAAAAACCGATCTGATGGACGACGTTGACGCGGTAGTCGGGCTTCACCTTTGGAATGACAAACCTGTGGGTTGGGTCGGCGTTCGGGTGGGAGCGGTCATGGCAGCAGCCGACAGCTTCACGATCACGATTAAAGGCAAGGGTGGACATGCCGCATCGCCGCATCAGGCGATTGACCCTGTGGTGGTCGCCGCACACTTGATTGCCGCGCTGCAAACCCTGGTCAGCCGAGAAACCAACCCGACCAGCACCGCCGTGGTCACGATTGCCAGCCTGAAAGCGGGCGAGGGTGCGAGCAACATCATTCCAGAAAGCGCCGAATTGCGCGGCACGCTGCGAACCTTTGACAGCGAATTACGCTCGAGGTTAACAAACCGCATCAAAGAAATGTCTGTTTCACTCTCGAGCGCGTTCGGTGCAACTGCCAGCGTGGACTGGGTTGATGGTCCGCCGCCCGTGGTCAACGATGCCAGCCTGACCACTCGTTTTGAAACCGTGGCTCGAGAAGTCAACGGCAGCGTCAGCACCGCCGATCAGACGATGGGTGGCGAGGATGTCGCCGAATTCTTGGCGCGTAAACCTGGAGTGTTCTTTTTCGTGGGTTCAAACGACCCCGCGACAGGACGCGACAAAGCCCACCATCACCCAGGTTTTGACTTCGATGACGAACGTGCTTTGCCTCTTGCCGCAGAATTGTTGGCAAAAACCGCGCTCGAGTTTTCAAAAATCTAAACTTGACAGGTGATGCTCGAGCCGATAATCTTCTAAAGCTAGAGCATGATGCTCTTGCCGAAGTAGCTCAGGGGTAGAGCAACTGATTCGTAATCAGTAGGTCAGCGGTTCAATTCCGCTTTTCGGCTCCAATAAGAAACCCCGTTTATCACGGGGTTTTTTCATAGCTTAAAAGCTGAATAACGCTCAAGGTTGTCAAAGTGCGTATCATTGCCAAGCGCGGTGGCAAATTGGACTTAATGGTAGGCAGATGGCGACGGATGAACTCGAGATGAC
>JAYTKL010000531.1:0-3225 GCA_043730305.1 Deinococcales bacterium
GGTGCGCGAGGCGCACCCTACGAATTTTTAGGATGCTCGAGATTGGTTTATTTCGCCAAGTCGTAAGCTTGCCTAAGCCAGCCCAAAAGTTCGTCATCAAGTTCTTTGGCGTCACCAATGCGTACGCGGTGTGTGACCATGCTGTTCCAACTGCCTGAAGCCTCGAGCCGACCTTCTGGCGTTACGCCTTTGAGTTTGATGCCAATATCAAGCCGCTCCAGGCTGGCGGGTTGAACAATCGCCATTTTTTTCTTGCCGACCAAAATATTGACGTAAGTTTCGTTGGGCAAAGCTTCAATGCCCGTGCCCAATTCTTGAATCCTCGAGATGAGCGTCTTGGTAGGCTCGAGCCAGACCGCTTTTTTGCCCGAGAACAGCTTCTCGAGTTTTTCGCCTCCGCCGGCGGCTCGAGATTCGGATTTTAAAAGCACACTGACGATGGCGTTGGCGTGCCCGTGTCCGAGTTCAAAATCACTTTTTAACCATGCGACAAGCTCGCCGTGTTTGGTCAAACCTTTATCAAGGGCGAGTTTGGCAAAATCGGCAGGGGTTTTGCCCGTTTTGGCTTTAACGGTGTCCAGATATGCTTGAAATGACATTTTTTCTCCTTGGGGTTCAATAATAAACCCAATCAAACCACAGGCTCGGGCGTCTGCAAATCCCATAGTAAACTCGAGCCATGCCTGAACGAATCAATATTCTTAACCTTCCACTCGATCTGGTTGATTTGCTCGCCACACTCGAGATTCTGCGCGAATGGCTCAAAGACCCAAACTCTAATCGCACGGTCATTACTTTAAACCCAGAAATTTGCGTTCAAGCCGAAACCGACCCCAAATTGCGCGAAGCCATTTTGGGCGTGGACTTGAGCACGCCCGACGGGGTTGGAATGCTCTGGGCGGCAAAACGAGCTGGTAAAACCATTGCGGGACGGGCGACGGGCGTGGACATCGTGCAAGAGCTGATGAAACTCGAGGGGCAGAATTTGCGGGTCTACTTTCTGGGCGCAAAACCAGGCGTGGCAGAGGTCGCCGCCAAAAATTGTACCGAAAAATTCGGTATTCAAATCGCTGGCGTTCAAGACGGTTATTTCAAACCCGAGGAACGCGCCGCAATTGCCCAAAAAATTCGTGAAGCTCGAGCCGATTTGCTGCTGACGGGTTTGGGCGCACCGCGCCAAGAATTGTTTAATTTTGAATTCAAACCCGCCAAAATCAGTATTTCCGTGGGTGGCACAATTGACGTGCTGGCAGGAACGGTCGAACGCGCCCCCGAATGGGCGATCAATTTCAAGATCGAATGGGTTTGGCGCATTGTCAAACTTGGACGTTGGGATCGTGCCAAACGCCTGTTGCAATTTGCCACTCGAGTCATGACTTCTTAATTTTCCTTCACTCGAGGTTCACAGCTTCATCACAACGTGGGCTAGAGTGTAAAATATGAGACTCTCCATTCTTGCCTTGATTCTGATTTTTCTTGGAAACGCCTGTTCAATGTTTCCCGCGAAATACAATGTTTCGGATGTGATTTTATACGGCATTCAAGAGCGCCATCTGATTTTTTACGGCGAAGCCAAAGAGGGACGCCACACGACCCTTGATGGGGTCAAGCACACCTTAACCAACGATACGGTGCTCGGTGGATTCGCCGTTCCAGGAGCATTGGCAGTGGACGGCAAACCGACCTTGCAACTGGTTCCCAAAGCCTCTCGAGAAGTCTTCGCCCTCGCCACGATTCCATTATCAAACGAACTGAGCGTCCTGACCCGCGACCCCGTGGAAAAAGTCGTGTACTTTGACGGCAAAACCTGGTTCGATGTCGGCAGCAACCTCGAGGAGAACACCAAATTGCGACTGCCCAAACTCGAGCGTCAAGGTTTGCGCGGAATCGGTAAACTTTCAGACCCCGAAGCAGACGCACTCGAGGCTTATTTGTTAACCAAGTACAAGAATAAAGCCCTGGCAATCGGTTTGTTGACCTTTCCCAACATTCCAGACGATGTTGCCAAGCTTGATCCGCGCCCAGACCGTTACGACATGACCGCCCTGTACGTCCAAGTGGACGTTCCAGTTGACCTTCTGGGTGGTTTTGCCAACAACCAACCGCTCGAGCTTAAAGTCTTATTGACCGGCACGAACTCGACCTACGGCGGCGCGTCGAGCATGGTGCGCTTTGACACCAACCAGCAAAGCTTTAATGAAACCTGGAGGATCATGAACGGCAATTTTGTGCCCGTGCCCAGTGCGCCAAGCATTGATTTTGGGCGCAACAAAGTCCTGACGGTTTTCCTCGGGCAACGATCAAGCGGTGGGTACAGCATTGTTCTCGCCAGCGCCAAACTCGATGGACAAACCCTGGTGGTCAGCGCCAACGTCAGGCAACCAGGCGCGGGAGCCATCACAACCCAAGTCCTCACCAGCCCATTCTCGAGCGTCCAGATTTCGGGTGGCTCGAGGTTTAGCAGTATCCGCGTGGTCAATGCGGCAACTGGAGAAACGATTGGGTCAGCCGCAAGCCGTTAAAGCTCGAGTTTCAAATTTTCCATGACGGGCGTACAATGCCCGTCATGCTTATTTACGGTCGAAACCCTGTACTCGAGGCACTGCGTGACAACCAAGTCGAACGCTTGTTCGTGGCGAACGGCATTGAAGCCAAATTTACCAAAGAACTCGAGGCTGCCGCCTTTGAAAGTGGGGTGGAACTCGAGTGGTACGCCCGAATCGAACTTGATCGCGCGGTTAAGACCACCAACCATCAGGGTGTGATTGCCGAGATTCCCGACACGGACTTTGCCGAACTTGACGATGCGCTCGAGCTTGCCGCCATCAGGCAAGAGGATTTATTCTTGGTGTTGCTGGACGGCATTACCGACCCGCACAATTTTGGTGCAATCATACGCAGCGCCGAAGCTCTCGGGGCGCATGGCGTTGTGATCGAAGAACGCCGCAGTGCGCCACTCTCGCCAGTCGTGGTTAAAACGGCAGCAGGAGCAACCGCGCACCTTCCAGTGGTTCAAGTCAAAAACCTGCCACGCCTTATCGACGAACTCAAAAAAGACGGAATTTGGGTCTACGGCGCGGCAGGAGAGGCAACGTCGCAACTCGAGCAACTCGATTACAACCGACCCCTGGCACTGGTGATTGGTTCTGAGGGAGACGGTTTGCGCAGGCTTGTGCGCGAAAAATGCGATGAACTGGTGAGCATTCCCTTGAAAGGCAAAGTCAA
>JAYTKL010000532.1:0-10063 GCA_043730305.1 Deinococcales bacterium
CTGACACCAAACAATTTGCTGTTCGGTTTTATTGGCGTGTTTCTTGGCACGATGGTTGGTGTGCTGCCCGGTATTGGACCCGCCCTGACCGTGGCATTGCTGCTGCCCGTGACCTTTAAAGTCGAACCCGTCGCCGCCTTCATCATGTTCGCTGGCATTTACTACGGCGCGATGTACGGTGGCAGCACCACCAGCATCTTGCTGAACACCCCGGGCGAAAGTGCCAGCATCATCACCAGTCTTGAAGGGAACAAGATGGCAAGGGCTGGACGGGGCGCTGCCGCCCTTGCCACAGCCGCCATTGGCAGTTTCGTGGCTGGAACGATTGCCACGATTCTTTTAACGTTTTTCGCTCCTGTTGCGGTCAATCTGGCATTGACTTTTGGTGCTCCAGAGTATTTTGCCGTCATGATCTTGTCGTTGATCACCGTCAGCGCCGTGCTCGGTGGCAGCCCTGTGCGCGGCATGTTTTCGTTGCTGTTTGGCGTGCTGCTCGGCTTGGTCGGCACGGATGTTTTGACCGGACAGTCCAGATTTGACCTTGGCTTCGCCGAACTCGCCGACGGGATTGACGTTGTGACCGTGGTGGTGGGTTTGTTCGCCGTCGGTGAAACCCTGTTTGTCGCCTCGAGATTTCGCACGGGTCAAAGTGTCATCAAATTGCGCGAACGTGCCAGCATGACCAAAGAAGACTGGGCGCGAAGCTGGAAACCCTGGTTGCGAGGCACCGCCCTTGGTTTTCCGTTCGGGGTCATGCCCGCCGGTGGCGCAGAAATTCCTACATTCCTGTCCTACGCCCTCGAGAAACGCCTTGCCAAAAACCCTGAAGAATTCGGACATGGCGCAATCGAAGGTGTGGCAGGACCCGAAGCCGCCAACAACGCCAGCGCCGCAGGCGTGCTCGTGCCACTGCTGACCCTGGGATTACCAACCAGTGCCACCGCCGCGATCATGCTGGCAGCCTTTCAAAGTTACGGTATTCAACCAGGACCGTTGCTGTTTGTCACCAACGGCAACCTCGTCTGGGGTTTGATTGCCAGCCTTTACATTGGCAACACCCTCTTGCTGATTCTGAATTTGCCCCTGGTAGGACTGTGGGTGCGTCTGCTCGAGATACCACGTCCGCTACTGTACGGCGGCATTCTGGTTTTTGCCAGCATCGGCGTCTACAGCCTCAACAACAGCGTTTTTGACCTGGTGCTGCTGGCTGTGATTGGCATTGTCGGTTACTTCATGCGCCGCTTTGACATTCCCATCGCTCCAGCCATTGTCGGCATGATTTTGGGACCCAAAGTCGAAGAACAATTTCGTCGCGCCCTTGGCATCTCTCAAGGTGATCCCAGCGTGTTCTTGACCCGCCCGATCAGCGCCACCATTCTGGTCATTGCCGCCCTTGCCCTCATCATGCCGCCAGTGTTGCGTTGGTGGCGTTCAAGACAAGTCAAATCGGCACCAAATTAATTCTTGCCAAGCCGCCAAACCGCCACACTTGCTGCCGTGCGCACATATGCCACAGTTTCGGTTGCGCAAAGTTGTTCGAGTTTTTTCTGGTCACTCGAGATTCGTACCGCCGCCAAACGAACCCGAGGTCGCGGATCATCGAGCAAAAAATCCATGTTAAAACTTGGGTCAAGCGCGTTCAGGGTCGTGATTGCCGTTGCCGCGACACTCTCAACTGCATGATCGAGATACGAACGCACCACCTCAAACCTCGCGTTTAATTTTCCCAACGCCTCGAGCGCCCGTGGAAGTTGCGCCTCGGGTAAATCGGCAAGGGTTTTCTCGAGCAGGGCAGGATCAAAATTTTGATTCTGCGTGATCAGCTCGAGCAATTCTGCGGCTGAAGAAAATGGAATCTTGCGGGTAGGGGATGGTCTCAGACCATCCCCGCCGGAATGCTCAGGGTCACGGTTGGAAACTCGAGGTTTTTTTGGTTTGGGTGTGTTGTCCCGTGAGGGCGCATGTCCATGCGCCCCTACAGAATTTTGTTTGACAATCTCGAGAATGGCTGCACCGTATTTTTCAACTTTGGCTTTGCCGACACCATCAATCTCGAGCAGCGCAGTTAAGGTTTTGGGTTTTTGCTCAGAAATACTGGTCAGGACTTTGTTGGAATAAATAATGTATGGCGGCATTCCCTCGAGTTTGCTTTGAGTCGTGCGGTAGTTTTGCAAGGCTTCAATCAGTTCGCTCGCCTCGAGAATTTTCGTTGAGGCTTTGGTTTCTTTGGTTTTGGTTTCAATCACAGCTTTTGGTTTGTGCTCCTCGAGTTGCAAGAACCCGCCTTTAATGCTCAGGCTGCCATCTTTTAACATGGCTTCAAGCAGCCCCTCGAGTTCGCTGACCGTGTACTTTTTTAAAATTCCAAAACTTGGATCGTTAGCCAGTCCTGCGGCTTCGATCACTTTGGATTTTGAGCCTGTCAGCATTTGCACGCACAAGCGCGGGGTCAACATGCGGCGTTCAACCAAAGACGTGATTGCCGTGCGCCCCTGAGAGTCCAGCGTCTCGAGGAACGTGCCGCGCCCTGGGCTGTGGTGCTGCTGAATTTGCACATTACCGATTTCGGGTTTGCAACGGTCACAATGCCCGCACGGTGTCATGCGTTCACCAAAATGTCCGACCAGCAACGCGCGGCGACAACCTTGGGTGCTGGCGTAACCCACGACTTTTTCCATCGCGTTCAGTTCAAACCTCTTGCGGGCGAACATGCGGGTCATGTCAATCGGTGCTCGCACGTTTTGTGGCACGTACAACCCATCCTCGAGCGTGACCTGCCCACCATCGAACAAGACTTTAATTGCCACGTTGGTCGGGGTGCTGTCCAAGCCCAGTCGCTCGAGAATTTCACTGGCAGTTCCAGGATTTTTTTTGATCCCATCTAAAACGGCTTTGACAATTTTTTCGGGCGGGTAATTTTGTTCGATCAAATACTTGCGGGTCATCATGTCAGCGCCAGAGTAGAGGAGTGCCGCGTGGGCGGGTTGCACGTCGCGTCCAGCCCGTCCAGCCTCCTGATAGTACGCCTCGAGCGTTCCAGGCATCTGGTAATGCACCACCAGCCGCACGTCGGGTTTGTCAATGCCCATGCCAAACGCCACCGTGGCGCAGATCACTTCCGCCTCGCCGCTTAAAAACTGGTCTTGAACGCTCGAGCGCGTGTTATCGGAAAGTCCAGCGTGATACGCCAAAGCGCCAATTTTGCTGGCAACCTCTTCGGTGGCTTTGCGGGTGCTGCAATAGATAATGCACGGACCAGGAAATTTTTTTCGGAGCAAGCGCAGCACCTCGAGTTTTAACGCGCCAGTGTTGGCAGGATGCACGCTGAAGGTCAGGTTTGGGCGGTCAAAGCTGCCGACCAGAATTTGCGGTTGCTCGAGCAAACTGGCGGCAATTTCTTCGCGGACTTTGACGGTGGCGGTGGCGGTCAGTGCCAGGGTTGGGGCTTGAAGCGGTTTTAAAATTGTACCCAGCGCCATGTAATCCGGTCTGAAATCATGCCCCCATTGCGAAACACAGTGCGCCTCGTCCACCACCACCAAGGCTGCTCGTTCCAACAAATCGCGGCTGGCTCGGACGCGTTCTGGAGAAATGTAAACCAGTTTGTACTCGTTCGCCCTGATGCCCTGAAAACGCCTCGTGGCTTCTTTTGACTCGAGGTTGGACGCAATGTACGTCGCGCTGACACCCTTGCGGTTGAGCGCATCAACTTGGTCTTTCATCAACGCAATGAGTGGCGAGATGACCACGGTTGTTCCAGGTAGCAAGGTCGCAGGCAATTGATAGGTCAAACTTTTGCCGCCGCCCGTGGGCAGCACGGTCAAGGCGTCTTTCCCAGCCAGAACGGCATTGACCGTCTCGAGTTGCAGCGGTCTAAAGCTCGAGTGACCAAATCGTTTCAGTGCGGCGGTAATTTTGGGGGTCACAAGCCAGATTGTACAGTGTTACGTTTAAAGCGTAAAGCACTTGACGTAAAGGTGTAAACTAAAACCCGTGACCCCAGCCACAACTGAACGACAAGTGCGTGTGCTGGTGGTGGACGACTCGAGTTCGCAACGCAACATGCTGATCGGGATGCTCGAGACAGACCCAAACATTCAAGTGATTGGTTGGGCAAGCAACGGCGAGGAAGCTATCCAAGCCGTGAATCGCTTGAAACCTGACCTGATCACGATGGATCTCAGAATGCCAGTCATGGACGGACTGGCAGCCTCGGAGAGAATCATGCGCGACAACCCAACCCCTATTTTAATGGTCACAGGTAGCGTCAGTCGCAGCAACCAACACATGATTGCCCAAGCCTTAAACGCTGGCGTGCTGGGCATTCTGGCAAAACCCAACGCCGCATCCTCCACCGCCGGCGCCGAATTTGTACGCATGGTCAAAGGCTTGTCTAAAATTCGGATCAAAGGTCGGCACAAGCGAGAAAATCCCCTGCTGGTAGGGGATGGTCTCAGACCATCCCCTACAAAATCCAACATCACAACGACATTCACACCACCCAATAACATTCAAATCATTGGTATTGCCGCCAGCACCGGCGGACCAGCCATTCTCGAGCAAATACTGACCCAACTGCCACAAGACTTTAAAACCCCAATTTTGATTGTTCAACACATTGCCGCAGGTTTCGCGCAAAGTCTGGTTGACTGGCTCAAACCGCTTTGCCAGATTCCCGTGCGCCTTGCAATTGCAGGTAGCAAACTCGAATCAGGCATCACCATCGCCTCGGAACACCACCTGACCATCAAAAATGGTGTGCTCACCTCCAGCCTCGAGCCTCCAGTCAGCGGTCACAGACCATCAGGCACAGTCTTGTTTCGTTCACTTGCCAGTGAGTACGGCTCGAGCGCCCTGGGCATTGTCCTGACGGGCATGGGCAGCGACGCGGCGCAAGGCTTACAAGAACTAAAGAACCTAGGGGGTACAGTGATTGCTCAAGACAAAACCTCGAGCGTGATTCACAGTATGCCCAACGCCGCAATAACACTTGGCATTGTGGACGCCGTCTTAAATCCCAATGAAATCGTCACTGTGTTGCTCGGCTTAAAACGCGGGTAGGGGATGGTCTCAGACCATCCCCTACGTTTCAGATGCGTAATATCGTTTTGGGATAGACATCCAACTGGGATTTTTCACAGATAACTTTTAGACTCGAAATGAGGAGCGAACCCATGACATCACTGAAAAGTCGCACCACCTGGCAGGCGCTCGAGCATCACTTTAACAATTTCAAAAACGTTCACCTCCGAGATTTATTTTCCAGTGACCCAACAAGGGGCACACGTCTGACGATCAGTGCTGTTGGCTTGTACCTGGATTACTCGAAAAACCGAGTCAATGACCAAACCCTTTCATTGCTGCTCGAGCTGGCAAAAGATGCGGGTTTGACTGCAAAAATAAGCGCCATGTTCGCGGGTGAAAAAATCAACATCACCGAAAACCGTGCCGTACTTCATACCGCACTTCGCGCCCCGAAAGGCTCGAGCATTGTTGTGGACGGCGTGAATGTTGTTAAGGAAGTTCATGCGGTGCTGGACAAAATGGCAGCCTTTGCCGATCAAATCCGTACTGGCGCATGGCTTGGGTTTACGGGCAAACGCATCAAAACCATCGTCAACATTGGCATTGGCGGTAGCGATTTAGGTCCAGTCATGGCGTACAAAGCGCTCGGGTTTTACAGCCAGCACAACCTCGAGTGCCGCTTTGTTTCCAACGTTGACGGCACAGATTTTGTCGAAGCCACACGGGATTTAAACCCTGAAGAAACACTCTTTATCGTCTGTTCCAAAACCTTCACCACCCTTGAGACGATGACCAACGCCAATTCTGCCAGGGCTTGGTGCTTGAAAAGTTTAGGCAATGACGCGGCGGTGGCACGGCATTTTGTGGCGGTTTCCACCAACGCGCTCGAGGTTGCTAAATTTGGTATTGACACCAACAACATGTTCGGCTTCTGGGACTGGGTCGGCGGGCGTTACTCGATGGATTCGGCTGTTGGTTTAAGCCTGATGATCGCCATTGGCAAAGACAATTTTACCCAGATGCTCGAGGGTTTCCACGACATGGATGAACATTTTAGAACCGCGCCGCTCGAGCAAAACATGCCCGTGATTATGGCGCTTCTCGGCTTGTGGTACAACAATTTCTTCAACGCCGCCAGCCTTGCCGTGCTGCCTTACGACCATTACCTGACGTACTTCAGCGCCTACCTGCAACAACTCGACATGGAAAGTAACGGCAAGCACATCACCCTAGAGGGTGAAACTGTTGACTACCAAACAGGACCAATCATTTGGGGACAGCCAGGCACGAACGGACAACACGCCTTCTACCAACTGATTCACCAAGGCACAAAACTGATTCCATGCGACTTTATTGGATTCATGCAAAGCCTCAACAATCTAGAGCCTCACCACGATATTTTGATGGCAAACGTTTTCGCGCAAACCCAAGCGCTGGCATTCGGTAAAACCGCCGAGGAAGTTGCTCGAGATGGCGTTAAACCCGAACTTGTGGCGCACAGGGTGTTTGATGGCAACCGCCCCAGTAACACGCTTCTTGCCGAGAAACTGACCCCGCACTGCCTGGGTGCACTGATTGCCCTGTACGAGCACAAGGTTTTTGTCCAGGGTGCAATCTGGGACATCAATTCTTTTGACCAGTGGGGTGTGGAACTCGGCAAGGTTTTGGCGCAAAGAATCGAACCCGAATTAACCAGCAACACCGAACCAAACCTCGAGCATGACAGTTCCACAAACGCTTTAATCACCAAATACCGCAACTCGAGGAAATAGAAAAAACTACCTACCAAGTCCCCCTGCTGGCAGGGGGACAGGCTCGAGCGAGGGCGACAGCTCGAGCCAGGGGGTCGTGCGCGGGAAAGACGAATTCGTCTCGCACGCCCCCCGCCGTAATAGCAGGTCACGCTCGAGTTAAATAATTCCCGTGAATTCTTCTACATGCGGCGACCCCCTATTGCATAGGGGGTTACTTTTTTAGGTTTAGACCATTTAACATCAATCTGGCTTTCTCGAGATCACTTGGTTCGTCAATGTCAAACAATGCACTTTCGGGAAACTCGAGCAGCGTGGTGATGTTTTTATGCTTTTCGATCAAGGGTTTTGCACCGTGCCCATGCGTGCCGATCAGTTCAAAAAAACTACGGTGAAAAATGTGCGGTGGGGCAATCACCAGACCATCATCTGTCGGGTATTGCGCGGCAACAATGCGGGGCTGCTCGAGGTCGGACGCAACAAAAGTCTCGAGTAAGGTTTTGTACAAGTCACTGGTCACAAACACTTGATCCGCCAGCGCGAACATTGCGCCGTCGGTGTCAGGCTCGAGGACATTCACCGCAGCCCGAAATGAAGTCCCAATCCCCTCGAGGTACGCGTCATTTTGCACGAATCGCACGTTAAGACCCGTCAATGCGGCTTGAATGTTTTCAGGTTCGCGCCCTGTCACGACCAGCACTTCAAAAAAACCAACTGTTTTGAGGATCTGCCGCACGACCCGACGCACCAGGCTTTCACCGTTTAACTCGAGTAAAAGTTTGTGTTCGCCCATTCGACTTGAAGCGCCAGCCGCCATGACCACAGCCGTGATTTTGGGGTTTGTTTCCATGCTCGAGTGTACGGTATTGGCAAGGTTCATGACCGAAATCTGAAAACTGTGGGGAACAATACTAAATGCTTGGCAACGCGGTTTTTTGCACCTGAATTCATTGCTTTTCTCGGTAATTTCACGTTAGTATAAAAAGTGTTCTAAAACCTCGAGCTTCCCCGCCCAAATCTGGGAGGTTACGAAATTCTATTCAGGAGCGTGGTCAATGTTCCCAGCCAGTTTCGAGTATGTTCGCGCCCACACCACCGACGAAGCGTTTGCCGCCCTGCAACAGCATGGTTTTGACGGACGCGTTCTGGCGGGCGGGCAAAGCCTGATTCCCGCGATGCGTTATCGCCTTGCCCGACCAGCGGTTCTGGTGGACATCAACCCGATCAAAGACCTCGAGTTTTTAAAAGAAGAGAACGGTTTCTTGCGAATTGGTGCAACCACCCGCGATGCCGCGCTCGAGTTTGCGCCCTGGATTTTGCAGCGTTACAGCCTGATTACGGCGGTTTCCAAAGTGGTTGCCGACCCAATTGTGCGACACATGGGAACAGTGGTTGGCAGTGTCTGTCACAACGACCCCGCTGGCGACTGGACGGCAACTTCATTGGCTTCCCGCGCCGTGATGGTCGTGCGTGGCAAGAACGGTTTGCGCGAAGTGCCAATTGATGAATTTCTGGTTGATTCGTACACCACCGCCGTTGAGGAAGGGGAGATGGCGCTCGAGTTGAAAATCCCAATTCCTGACGCGCACACCCAAGGCAGTTACCAAAAAATTGAACGCAAAGTGGGCGATTACGCAACTTGCGCGGCTGCCGTGCAGATCAGCCTGAATTCTGACGGCACGATTCGTCAAGCAGGCATTGCGATCACGGCAGCAGGACCAATTGCCATGCGCGTCGCGGCTGCCGAAGCCATGCTGGTTGGGCAAAAACCGAGTCTCGAGCTTATCAAAGCGGCGGCTGCCGAAGCGCCAAAAATTGCCAGTCCGAACGCCGACCAACGCGGCAGTGCCGAATACAAAAAAGACATGACCCGCGTGCTTGTGGGTCGTGGCATCACGGAAGCTTTGCAACGTCTTGGGGTGAACGCATGAACGAGATTCCGGTCAGCATCAACATTAACGGCAAGCAAGTTACGGCAAGTGTCGAATCTCGGACGTTGCTGGTGCATTTTATCCGTGAGCAAGCCCAGTTGACTGGCACGCACGTCGGTTGTGATTCCTCGAGTTGCGGTGTTTGCACCGTTTTGTTGGACAGCGATAAACCCGTAAAATCCTGCACCATGTTTGCGGTCATGGCGCACGGACATTCAATCACCACCGTCGAATCCCTTGCGCCAGGTGGCGTATTGCACCCACTGCAACAAGCCTTCTGGGATCAACACGGTTTGCAGTGCGGGTACTGCACCCCAGGAATGCTGATGACCAGCGTGGCGCTGTTAAAGCAAAACCCCAATCCTTCTGAGCACGAAATTCGTGAGGGCTTGTCGGGCAACCTTTGCCGTTGCACGGGTTACAACAACATTGTCAAATCCATTCAACAAGCCGCAGGTGTGATGAGCCAAGCCATCCCAGCCGCAGCCGACGATTAAAACTCGAGTTCTGCTTTTCAGCCCTCGAGCCTCATCACCACTTTAGGAGGACACGCATGACCGCGAATACCGAAAAATTTGCAATGGGCAAAAGCATGAAACGCAAAGAAGACCCGCGATTCTTGCAAGGCAAAGGCAACTACATTGACGACATCAACCTCAAAGACCAATTGTACATGGCACTGGTTCACAGCCCCTACCCGCACGCCAACATCAAAGGCATTGACTCGAGCGCCGCCATGAAAGTCGAAGGGGCGGTGGCTTGCGTGACCAGCACAGAACTC
Source organism: Deinococcales bacterium (assembly GCA_043730305.1). Lineage (GTDB taxonomy): Bacteria > Deinococcota > Deinococci > Deinococcales > JAAFIG01 > JANXTZ01. The sequence goes on from JAYTKL010000532.1 coordinate 9,489, forward strand.
AACGCTTACAAAGTCAACTGGCTGCCGACATTTCACGGTTTGGACAAACAAATGGTACTGGCAGAAGGCAAGGTGTTGTACCAATACCAAGAAGTTGCCGCCTGTTACGCCGAAACTCGAGAAGCTGCTTACGACATGGCAGAACTGGTCGAAGTCGATTACGAACCGCTCGAAGTGGTTGCCGACCCGTACAAAGCCATGAAAGACGACGTGATTTTACGGGCTGACCGCGAGAACAAAACCAATCACATTTACAACTGGAACGTGGGCGACTCGAGCGCCACCGATGCCGCGCTTGCCGCCAGCGATCACGTGGTCAAACAACACGTGGTTTTCCCACGCGTTCATGCCGCGCCGCTCGAGCCTTGCGGCTGCATTGCTGAATTTGACACGATGGGACGCTTGCAATTTTACGTCACCTCGCAAGCGCCACACGTTTACCGCACCGCATTATTCTTGGTGCTTGGCATTCCAGAAGATAAAATTCGGGTGATCTCACCAGATTTGGGCGGCGGTTTCGGCAACAAAGTACCAGTTTACCCAGGTTACGTCTGCGCGATTGCCGGCGCACTGGT
>JAYTKL010000533.1:0-26327 GCA_043730305.1 Deinococcales bacterium
CGTTGGGTTTTACATTCAAAACACGCTGTTCGCGCTGGGTGGGGCAACATTCGCGTCCAGGGTTCGCGGCAAGGTCTTTGAATCGATGCTGGCAGCTTCGCCACTCGAGCAACGTGTGACTGGCGATGCAGGTGGTTTCTCGAGCGGTGGTCGGACGGCGCGGTTGAGTTTGGACATTCGGGAATTCGAGAATTTTTTGACGTTTGAATTGCCGCTGGTGACGGGACAGGGTTTGATTGTCGTTGTGGCTTTTGCAACGTTGTTTGTGCAGAACACGCGGCTGACTTTTGGTTTGTTGCTGGTCATTTTGCCACTTGGTATTTTGTACTCGCTGGTCGGCAAGCGCATTCAAAAAGCTTTTGAAGGCACACAGAATGCCGCCGAGCGAGCCACGAGCGCGATGAGCGAAAGTCTGGCAAAACTCGAGGTGATTAAGGCGTTCAGGCTCGAGAAAATCATGCAGCAGCGTTTTGGGGTGCAGAATGACGCGCAGACCAAAGCGACGTTACGACGAAGTTTCTGGTCGAACATGCACTCACCGATTTCGCAGTTGACGGTTGGTGTGGGCGTTGGAACGCTGGTGTTGTTTGCGCTGGGCGAAATTCAGAGCAAGCAAATGACGGGTGCATCGCTGATTACTTACTTGACCACCATGGTCATTTTGATTGGACCGTTGCAACTTTTTGCCTACTCGTACTCGCGTTTAAGTGCCATGCGTGACCCTGCCAGTAGCATCGCCGCCGCCATGCAAACCATGCCCGAGCCAGAAACCGGTAAGCTCGAGAAACCAAGCACGGGTTGGACTGGTGGAGTGGCGTTTGAAAATGTTAACGCTCGTTACCCTGGCGCGGAAAACTTGGCGCTGCAAGAATTAAACTTGCGTCTTATGCCTGGTGAAATGCTGGGCGTGGTCGGCGCGAGCGGCGGCGGTAAGACCACGTTGACACGGTTGTTGCTGCGCTTGCTCGAGCCTGAAACGGGTTGCATTACGCTGGACGGTCAGAACATGCAGGATTTCACTCGGGCGGCATCACGAGCCGCAATTGCAATTGTGCCGCAACAACCAGGGCTTTTTGCCATGAGCATCCGCGAGAATTTACGGCTTGCAAAACCAAATGCAACCGATTCTGAACTCTGGCAGGCGATCGAACAGGCGGGTTTAAAACTCGAGATTCAAAGTTTACCGACGCAACTCGAGACTCTTTTGGGTGAGGGTGGTTCTGGACTTTCGGGGGGGCAACAACAACGCCTTGCCATCGCCCGGGCGCTGGTTTCCGGAGCACCAATACTCATTCTGGACGAACCTACCGCCGCACTCGACGGTCATTCTGAAGCCTTGGTGCGCGAATCGCTCGAGAATCTTCGTGGTTTGAGAACGGTTTTGATTATCGCGCACCGTCTGAGCACCATTGAAAAAGCAGACCGAATCGTGGTGCTCGAGAAAGGTCGAATTGTCGAGGAGGGTTCGCACTCGGGTTTGATGGGCGCGAACGGTGCTTACAGGGCGTTGGTGGAATCGTCGGCTGGTTAATGCTCGAGTTTGATTCCAGGCAACCAACGACGCAACCAAGCTGGCAACCACCAATTCCATTTGCCTGCAAGCACCATAAAAGCTGGCACGAGAATAAGCCGCACGATGGTCGCGTCGAGCGCCACGGCAACGCTTAAACCCAAACCGATGGTCTTGTTGACCACCACGCTGCCAGGAATGAAGCCAGAAAACACGATCACCATGATTAACGCGGCGCTGGTAATCACGCCCGCCGTACGCTCGAGCGCAATCTTGACGGCTTCTCGAGTGCTCAGACCCGCCAGGTGTCCTTCCTGAACTCGGGTCAGCAAAAAGATTTCGTAATCCATTGAAAGCCCAAATATGACCGCGAACATGACCAAGGGCAGGGTCACATCGATTGCGCCAACGTCACTTGGGGCGTTGAAAAAACTTGCCAGAAAACCATTTTGGAAGATCATGGTGATGATGCCGTAACTGGCGGCAACGCTGAGGGAATTCAAGACAATGCTTTTGAGCGGAATCAAAATTGAACCAAACGCAATTGCCAAAACAATGAAGGTGGCAACAAACACCAGACCAACCGCAATCGGAATCGCACCCGTGATGGCTTGGGTGATCTCAAAAGCACTTTTGGGCGCTCCGCCAATCAAGACGCTCGAGAATCCAGCATTGCGAGCTTCAACGCGAATACGCTCGAGCCAGCCGCCAACATCTTGGGTGCGGATGCTTTGCTTGGGAACAATTTGCATTTTCAGATACCGTCGGTTGCTGCTGAGAAAAGCTTGGGTTAATGCGCTGACAGAATTGAGTGCCGAGACCGTGCCAGGGTTACTCGAGCCAGTGTTTTGGGTGCTTGCGTTGCGACGGACCAATGAGAATGGTGACAGCACCAATTGCACATCTGACCACAAGTTCAAATCCGCATCGAGCTTGCGCCATTTGGCTCGAGCCTCGGCATCAAAAGCCCTGGGTGTTCCAAGATCAATCAACACATCGAACGTGTCAAGGCTACCCGCCAACGCCAGCGGTCGGATCAACTCGAGTCCCTTGCGGGATTCGACGCCTGGAGCAAGCCCAAAAGCGCCGGTGTAACCCAGTTTCATGCCCAGAGCAGGTGCTGCCAACAACAGTAGAAATGCCGTGGCAGCCGTTCCCCATATGATCGGATGTGCCATGACACGTTCCGCCCAGCGTCCCCAAAAACCGCCCGTGCGCCCCAATTCGCTAAAACGATGCAAAGCTCGAGGGAAGTTGATGCGTTCGCCCAGTAAACCAAGTAAAGCCGGTAGCAACGTGATGCTGACCAGAACGGTCACGGTGATGGTCAGCAATCCTGCCACACCCATCGAGCGGATCAAAGCCAGGTTTGGCACGAGCAAACCCAGCATGGCAATTGCCACCGTCAGACCGCTGAAGACCACCGAACGCCCAGCCGAACGGGTTGCCTCGAGTGCGGCGGCTCGAGGGTCAGGGTTGACCTCCAACGCCTCGCGGAAGCGGTTGACGACCAACAGCGCGTAATCGATGCCTGCACCCAAACCAAACAACGTCACCACACTCTGGGCAAAACTCGAGACGGGCATGATGAAGGTCACGGCGTAAACACAGGCGAGCGTGACCGTGATCGAAAACACACCGACAATGATCGGTAAACCCGCCGCGACCAACGCGCCAAAAGCAAACACCAGAACAATCGCCGTCAATGGCAACGCGGTCAATTCACCGCGCCGCACATCCGATTCCGTTAGTCGTGCAAAATCTTGATTCACAGCGCTCGAGCCTGTAATCAAAAACTGAGTTTCAGGCGTTTTGACTGTATCTCGAGACTCGATTTTGGGCACAATTTCTTTTACAGCAATGCGCATGTTCTCGAGCAAAGCGGGATTTCCGTACAGCGCCGAAATACGAGTCACCGTGACAAAACGATTTTGAACCTGTCCAAAAGCTTGTATTGGCGAATTTGGCGTGTCGAACCGAACAATCTCGAGAATGCCATTCAATGCCTTTAATCTTTTTAACAATGAAGCGTAAAGCTCGAGAAATGGCTTGTTCTGGAACCCAAAACTCGAGTCCGAAACCAGAATAAAAGACTCACCAATTTCAGATTGAGGAAATTCTGAGCCAAGTAAACGCGTGACACGCTCCCACTCGGAATTCGGTACGCCGCCGCCAGACGCGTCAAACCTCGAGCCAGCTTTGGACGCCAGCGGAATCGCAATCACAAAAATGACAAGCCAGACCAACAGCACGACGAACGGGTATCTCGAGTTCAGGTGGGAAATCCAGTGCAAAAACGCTCCTTGTCTCGAAGGAGGACCTCGAGAACGGTTTTAATACTAACAAGGATTTCAAACGGTTTCAGGTAGCAACTCCATAGGAGCAGACTTGTAAATCGAGAATAAAACCGTTGGTCAAAACCAATTTTGAAGTCAACGCCACAACGGTCGTGGTCAACTCGAATGCTAGAGATAGTCTAAATCTGTTCCTGACGCAAATTCTCGAGATTGGCATTCTTAGATACACCACTACCGCCACTTCCCCTTAAATTTTACTTTTCCACGTCCGGAAAGCTGTAATGGTGACTCGAGGTAATTTTCTTGTTTCGCAATTTTCTCAATTTTTGCCCAAGCCAGTTTCATGTCATCTCGAGCATCAAGATTTTTTCCGACCCAGCCCAAAAGTTGAAACAACCGCCTTGTGCTCTCGAGCAACCAGCCGCCAAAATGTTTTTGAATCAGGTACAAACTGCCTCGAAATTGTTCAACCAAAAAGTCTGGATTTTGCTTACCCGTGCTTGCGCCTTGTACATGAACAATGCTGACGGGTTGAATCTCGAGGGTGAACCCCTGTTTTGCCAGACGCCAACACCAGTCAAATTCTTCATTGTAAAAGAAGAAATTCTCGTCAAAACCACCAACTTTTTCGAGAACATCACGTCTCGTCATCAGACAAGAGCCGTGCAAGAGATTCACTCGGGTTGGATTTTCAATTTTGATCCAATTAAACCTGTACAGTAAACCAAAAACCCATTGTCTCGAGCCATCCAAATTGAGAATCATAGAACCGACCGCACCAAGGTTTGGCTGCTCGAGAAGCCTGAACACCATTTCCTCCAGAGCTTTCCGATTGACGAACACATCTGAATTCATGGTCAGCAAGACTTTCCTGGTCGCAATCTCAAAACCACGGTTGTTCGCATGACCCCAACCAAAATTATTGACCTCGAGCAGCCGAACACAAGGTTTTGATTTAATCAGCTCCAGGGCGCCATCGGTACTGCCCCCATCAACACAGATAATCTCGGCATCTTGTGTATCTCGCTCAAGGATTTCCAAAGCTCGCTCGAGTACCGCGCATCCGTTGAACACGGGAATAATGATACTGAGGTTCTCGAGCACTCAAAAAGTTTAGCATGGCGGTGTTTGATGATTTGACGTTTCAGCAATTCAAATGATTAACGACAGCGTCAACTTGAGCTGATAAACTCCTTTTGCTCTCAGGAGGCATTGAGGTGAATGACCAAATGCAAAATGGTACAAATTTGAAGATTGGTGCAGTCATGGTCACTTATCATCCTGACAGCGCCGTTTTCGGAAACATTCTCAAACTTGCCGAGCAAGTCAATGAACTGATTATCGTGGACAACGGATCGCCCACGGATTTCTGGACGCAACTTGGCGAACAATATCCCGAAGTGAAATTTAAGAAGATCACGAATCCAAAAAACCTGGGCATCGCCACAGCCTTTAACCTGGGTGCTCGAGCGTTACTCGATTCAGGTTTTGATTGTGTAATGACTTTTGATCAGGACAGCACTTTGCCACCTGATTATGTCAAACAACTTCTCGAGGCTTACTTCGAGGCAAGAAAAATATTTGGAGAGATTGGTATCTTTGGCACGTATTTCCGCGATGAAAATTCGGGCATCGTTTTTCCAAACCATTTCAAGGCAAGCGGTGACTTTGTAATTGCCGAGAGCACCATCAGTTCTGGGAATTTTATTCCTGCTCAGACTTTCTTAAAAATTGGGTTTTTTAGGGATGATTTTTTTATTGATGCGGTAGACACAGAGTTCCACCTTCGCGCCCATGATGCTGGATTACCGCTTGTTTTGACTCGAAAAATTCTCCTGCCTCATTACATTGGTCAACAAAAAATAGCACGATTATTCGGAATTGAATTTCCTTTGACGAGTCACAATTATGTCAGGCGCTACTACATGGCACGCAACAAAACACTAAATTACAAAAAATTTGCTTTCACCCATTCTGCTTGGTTTCGCTCAGAATTAAGAATGTTTTTGGGTGATTTTTTAACCATGATCTTTTATGAAAAAGATAAACTTCGCAAATTGCAATACACATTTAAAGGTATTTTTGATGGTATTCAAGGCAGAACAGGTGAACTCGAGCAGCAATAATTGTGTTTAAAAAGTATCTCAGGATAATATTATTATCCTATGAAATCCAAAGTCCGAAGTGATTTAACAAATTTTTAATTCTGTAAAGCGAACCAACGCTTACACTATAAAAAAACATACTCGTTTTATAAGCATCAAAATTTCTGTTTTTAGAGATTTTTGTGGTCTTATAAGATAGAATATTTAATTCATAAGCTGTCTCTTTGCTGTATTTTCTGGAAATTTCTCGAGCCTCTTTTGCCCTAATCAAATATCTGCTTTTGTGCTCAACCATTTCCAAAATTGATTTGGCAAATTCTTCTGGGCTGGTTTCTTGCGGCAACATGGTTACAAAGTCACCGGTGGCAATTTCTTCTATGGTTTCATTCTTTAAGGCGACAATCGGTTTTGCTGCCGCCAGCGCTTCAATGACAGCCACACTCTGAACTTCCATTTTGGATGCACTGACAAAAACATGATGGTCTTTTATGGCTTGTGGCAGGAGGTTATTTTTGACATTTCCAACAAAAATTATGTTATCCAAAAGATTGTTTTCTGAAATCAATTTATCAATTTTCAATTTATAAATTTTATCATACTCGCCAATCAAGTGTAAAAAATAATTTTGAGGCAAATATTTAAAGGTTTCAATCAAAAAACTTTGGTTTTTCCGATCATTTATTCCACCAACAAAATAAAGACTTACCTTATCTGATGGAAAGTTTTCTTTCAAATGCTGAAATAATTTAACCTCGACTCCATTGTGAACAACGTCAATTTGACCACGATAATTTAAGCGCAAAGTTGATTCTTTAGAAGCTTCATTGATTGCTAGAATTTTATCAACATTGGTTAGAAAAGCTTTGACCAAAAGTTTTACAAAATAAGAGGTCAATGTTTGCAATGTTTTTCCATACCTAAAAAAATGTACCAACTTGTCTGGCAGTTCGTGGGTTGTATAGAGAAATTTAAACTTGTGCTTTAACGCAAAACCTTGCACCATGAGCGCCAAGTAATTCATGGTGTGCGAATGAATAACATCGGGTTGAAACTCGAGAACTGCTTGTTCAAGAAATTGAAATTGCTTTTTGGAAAGCGGCATATAGCCAAATGGAGGCTCACCAAGGGTCTGTGCAAAAATAAAAACAATATTTGTTTCCTGGTCAAAAATGACCTTATTCTCATGCCCATGCGTCAGCACCGCAACTTGATGACCATGTTCAACCAGTGATTTAACCTGTTGAAAAGTGACAACCGATTCTCCACCACCATATTTTGAATCTTTATTAAATTGTGAGACGACGAGAATCTTCATTTTTTAGACTGCATTTCCAAAAAGATATTGAAACCGAGACTCGTGGCTGGCTCTTATAATGAACCAACACGCCGCGTTGATCACACCTGCGCCGTTGCAAGATACCACAATGATCTGGGTTTTAATCTTGTACATCGCCAGTGAGTAACCCTTTGGATATAGTCAATCGTCACTGCAAGTTGCGGTAGCATCGCTGGGTGAGCGCCATCAAAGAACGAAAACTCAAACACATTCAAGTCTGCCTCGAGTACCCCGTCGAGTACACCACCAAAACCACCGGACTCGAGTCCGTGCCTTGGAATTACAACGCACTTCCAGACGTTTCGCTCGAGAAAATTAACCTCGAAACTGAATTTTTGGGCAAAACCTTGCGTGTGCCGTTGCTGATCGGTGCGATGACTGGCGGCGCCGAACGAGCCTCCAAAATCAATCGTAATTTGGCGATTGCCGCGCAGCATTTGGGCATTGGCATGATGCTTGGGTCACAACGTGCGATGCTCGAGATTGAATCGGCACGATCCAGTTTTCAAATCCGGGATGTTGCGCCTGATATTTTATTGGTCGGCAACATTGGTGTGGCGCAGTTTAAGAAGGGTTACGGCGCGAAAGAGGCTCGAGCGGCGATTGAATTGGTTGGCGCGGACGCAATTGCGTTTCATACCAACCCTTTACAGGAGGCGTTGCAACCTGGCGGCGATACAGACTTCGCGGGTTTAATCCCGATTCTCGAGCGGGTTGTGCCGATGGTTGGCTATCCGGTCATGCTGAAAGAGGTTGGGCATGGATTGGCTGGCAGTGTCGCTCAAGCCGTGAGAAATGTTGGTTTCGCGGCATTGGACGTGGCTGGTGCGGGCGGCACAAGTTGGGCAAAAGTTGAAGATTTTGCGCACAATGGGCGGCTCGAGCATTCGGATTTGGACGAAATCGGAATTCCGACGGCGCAAGCCTTGCGAGAATGCCGTGCCGTGCTGCCTCACATGCCTCTGATGGCTTCTGGCGGAATTCGCACTGGTCTGGAGGTTGCCAAAGCCCTCAGTTTGGGCGCAAGCGTGGCGGCAATGGCGAAACCCTTGCTCGAGCCAGCGCTGGACAGTCCTGAAGCCGTGATCTCACATCTCGAGAAAGTGATTTTTGAACTTCGGGTCGCCATGTTTGTGGCAGGTGTTGGAGCTATTGCCGCGATCGGTGGTTGATCGATTAAAGACTTTGAAAATATTGGTTGAGTCTCTTCTGCAAGTCTTTTTCAAAAACGTCTCGAGCCACCGTTGGGTTGCCGTCGCCAGCCTGAGGTCCGTAACGACCAAAAAACGCATGAACACCACCCGAGATGACATCAACTTTTGAGCCTGGCGGCAGTTTCCCGAGTCCATCTTTGACTTTTTGTGGCGTTGCCAGTCCGTCGTGTTCGGCAGCAAGGTCAAGGACTTTAAACGACTTTCCGGTCAGATCATCCACGCTGTACGCGCCCATCAAAACCAGACCATCAACGGGGTTGGAAAAGGCGTATTTTGCCGCCATCGCGCCGCCTAGACTGTGACCGCCAACAATAAATTTGACTATTTTCAAACCGCCAGCCTCGAGCGCGGTGCGAACCTCCGAGGCGCGATTGGGTGAAATCACGGCTAATTCGAGCGGCATGACCGGAATGGCAACGGTGATACCACTTGCAGCCAATGCCCGAGCCACAAATTCGTAGCTTTGGGCTGGAACGCGACCACCTGGGTAATACACAAAAACCGTGCCGTTGGGTGAAACAGGTTTGGCGAGGATAAAGTTTTGCGGCTCGAGCGTGACTTCAACCCCAGGAATCAGGCTGGTTTCACCTGTGGGAACGGGGTCAATGCCCAAAACGGTTTCTCGAGGTTTGACACCCCAGATCAATCCGATCAGAACGCCCAGTGACACGTAAAGGATATTGAGCAACATGCGTTTGAGAATTTTCATGTTTCCGAGCCTATCACTCGGGATACGGTCTGTTTGCAACCTTGCTCCAAGTTGATCGATTCCAAGCGAAAATCGCGCATGTTAGTCTGGGGGCATGTTCGATCAGAAAAGCATTTCTGAATCTCATTCGGGGTTCAAGCCCGAAGAGTTTCAATTTTCACTCCATTACGCTGGGCGTCTGGCGGGAACTGAACGCTGGATTTCGAGTTTTGAAAAAAATCAATTTGTGATTCGGCTCGAGACAGTGCTACAAAGTCCTTTGGGCAATGGTCAAAAACGCACTCAGACCTCCAAACTCGAGCCGAGCACGGGTTTTCCAAATTCGTATCAGGAAACGGGCGACCGACCGTTTGAGACCATTTTTGATCGGCGCTCTGGTTTGGTGACGGTCAAACAAAACCGTGATGAAGCCAGTATTGCCCTCACCCAGGATTATCACGATCCCGTGTCCTTGTTGCAATTGTTGCGTGAACTGCCAAACGAAATAACCGTGGCTCGAGTGCCCATGGTTGGCGGCATGGCGCTGGTCACACGGCTCGAGGATGAATACGTCAGTTCGCCTTGGGGTGAGGTTTTGGCGAGGGTGTATTACGTGCGTCCTGGGGTGAATTTGGTCTACATCGAGGCGGCTGAAGCTAGCCGTCCCTTGAAATTTTCGCAAACGCTCGGCAAGTATGCGCTCGAGGCGGTGCTGACCAGAACGCTCACACCGCAACAACAGCAATCGCCGCGCCGTGAATCCAGAGATTCAAACCGTGAGCAACGGGGACACGTACGGTCAAGACCAGGACAACCCGCGCCGTCTCGAGGGCAGCAAAAAGCAGGGTTTGACAAGTCAAAAGCGGCTCAACCCAACCGAGAGCAACGGGAGAGTCAGCACATTAAACTCGATATGCCAAAGCCTGAAGATACTGAGCGCAAAACCGGCAGAAAACGCAGGCGTTTTCGCAAGCGCAACGCAAAATCTGAAGGCAGCGAATGAAATCGCATCCCGAGGTTTTGCGCGGGAATGAAGCTCGAGAATCGCTGACCAGAAGTTTTGGTGAAAAACCAGTCAGTCTCGAGACGTTGACCCGCAATGAGTCACTGTACGGCGAACCGTTAACGCCAGCGCAAGCCGTTGATCGAATTTTACGCGAGGTCAGGCTCGAGGGCGACAAAGCGGTACTCAAATATGCCAGCAAACTGGACGGCGTTCCTGCCAGTGGATTGTTCGAGGTCAGCCGTGAAGAAATGCTTGCCGCTCGAGATTCGTTAGCGCCAGAATTGTTGGTTGCCATTCGCCATTCGATCAAACGTGTCAGCGATTTTCACCGAAAACAGCCCGCCCAAGGTTTCCTCGAGCACAATTTTGAGGGCGCTATCGGGCAACTGGTACGCCCAATTGATCGGGTCGGGGTGTACGCTCCGGCTGGCGCAAATCCGCTCGCCTCGAGCGTGATTCATACTGTGATACCGGCAGTGGTGGCTGGCGTGCCAGAAATTATGTTGTGCTCGCCGCCAGGCAAAGACGGACGCGTGGACGCCACAACCTTAACGGCGGCGCTCGAGTCTGGCGTTCACCGCGTGTTTGCCCTGGGTGGTGCGGTGGCAATCGCGGCGCTGGCTTATGGAACAAGCACCATTCCCAAAGTGGATAAAATTGGTGGACCCGGAAATTTATACACGGTTCTTGCGATGCGAGCCGTGTACGGCACGGTGGGTATTGTCAGCCTGCCAGGTCCTACCGAGACGCTGGTGTTGGCGGACGAAAGTGCCAACCCAAAATTTGTTGCCGCCGATCTGCTCGCCCAAGCCGAGCATGTCGAAGCCGAACCCGTGCTGGTCAGCACCTCGAGCGATTTAATCTCGAGCGTACTCTTGGAAATTGAATCTCAGACCGAAAAATTGCCCGAACCCAACCGCACCTGGGCGCGAGACTCTTGGGCTACTCGAGGCAAAATTTGTTTGGTGAACAACATTCTTGAAGGGATTGAGCTGGCGAACCATTACGCCCCAGAGCACTTGTGCCTGTTGCTCGAGCAACCCTGGGAAAGCTTGGGTTTGGTGCGCAATGCTGGTGGTGTTTTTGTTGGCGAGGACAGCATGGAAGCCTTGGGTGATTACCTGGCGGGTCCAAGTCATGTCATGCCAACGATGGGAACGGCAAGGTTCTCGAGTCCTGTGAATGTGCGGGATTTTCAAAAGATTATTTCCGTGGTGGGGTTGAACCGTGCGACTTTGGAGAAAACTGCTCCTGACGCTGCCAGATTAGCCAGGGCGGAAGGGCTTGAAGCCCATGCTCGAGCGATAGAAGCTCGATTAAAGTAATTTTTAAAACTACAAAACCAATCATTTTGAAAGTGAATTCGTACAACTGGATTATGTGAATATATTCACGATTATGCTCAATTCGTGAAGTATTTATTGAATTTGTCATGAGTTTCCTTGCTATAGCCGTAAAGTAAATCTCGAGCGAAGAAATTTGAAAGCCAGCCGCAAAAGAGAACCTCGAGTTTGTGCGAGAAGCACATGAACTCAAGGGCGGAGTCAAAGTACTAACACTTGAATCTGGGATACCGACACTCGAGGGAACACCAAGACTCGAGACTGAAACCGTGTTAATGCTGGTTGGTAGGGCGTTGCTGGGATTCTCGAGCGACCCCAGCCCGTTAGCGCGAGTAGCCCATAGGTGCTGTCTTATGAGCAAGAAGGTGCATCTTTAGGGTCAAAAAGCGAAATGCTGCTCGTAAATTCTTGGGTTGGGGTGCTCGAGATTGCGGGGTTTGAACTCGAGGGTTGGGTTTGAGTTTCGGGAGTACTCGAGGGGGTTGAAAGGCTTTGTCTGCCTAAGTCAAGGCTTGGGTCAGTTGCTGGGTTTGAAGGTTGTAGCTCGAGCGTCAATTCGTGAATGGCTGCCTCGTACTCGCGCAGGTAGACCGCTCCCGACGGTGTACGAATCGCCCAGGTCATTTCGACCAGGAACAACACGCCAGCCGCGCCCCGTTCGAGCGCGGCTGTGACCTCAGCACGAAAGGCAGCCATGATTGGTGCGACCCGCACGGGTGCGTTCTGAAAACCAAATTGACCCGAGGCAACGATTGCAGGCTCGAGCGCAACAGCTTTCTTGAGTTTTCGTTTTGAAGGCTTAAAGACCGCCTGCAATCCAGCCCGAATACTCGAGTTTGGGTGTTCATCTTGAATGTAAATGCAATGCCAAGTTTGGGCTTGAAAAGTTTCGATCAAAGCCAAACACTGCGCCCAGAGCGGTGCGTGTTGATCGTAATAAATGGCAATGTGATCGGCAGGTTGGTTCACAGGCGTTCAACAAATTGGGCGCTGGTTTTGGCTCGCACGTCCTCGAGGGTCGCGCCTGGCATCAATTCGGTCAGGGTTAGCCTGTCATCCAAAAATTCAAACACCGCCAGGTCCGTAATCACCATGCCCACCGAAGCTCGAGCGGTCAAGGGCAGCCCACAATTGGGCACAATTTTGCTCGAGCCGTCACTGTTGGTGTGCGTCATGGTGATGATCAATTTTTTTGCCCCACTTGCCAAATCCATCGCGCCACCAACACCCAACAGGGGCTTGCCCGGTACAGCCCAGTTCGCCAGGTTGGCCGCTTCGTCCACCTCGAGTCCACCCATGATGGCAACATCCACGTGCCGCCCGCGAATCATGGCAAAACTTTCGCTGCTGTCAAAATAACTCGCGCCAGGCAAGGCGGTCACCGGAATTTTCCCCGCGTTGACCGGGTACTCGAGCGCACCACCATCTTCTGGCGACGGTCCAACGCCAAGCATTCCATTTTCGGTGTGCAAAATAATGCCCTGCTCGGGGGTGATCAAATCTGCCACCAAAGTCGGAATGCCAATGCCAAGATTCACCACATCGCCGTGTCGCAACTCGAGCAGCGCACGTCGCGCCATGTGCATTCGGGCATCGTCCACTTTCTTGATACTTGTTTTGACCGATGCGCTCGAACCGAGAAGTTCCAGGGTGACATGAGCCTGCACCAAAAAATCCACAAAAACACCAGGCGTGTGAATGCTCTCAGGCTCGAGACTTCCGACGGGTACGATCTCTTCGACCTCGGCAATCACCAGATCGGCGGCGGTAGCCATGACGCGGTTAAAGTTTTGTTCGGTCATGCGGTACACCAAATTACCCGCCGTGTCGGCTTTCCAAGCCCGAACAAGCGCCACATGTCCCCGAATCCCAGGCACGAGCACATGCGGTACACCTGCAAAATCTCTGGTTTCGAGATTTGCCGCAATCACCGTTCCTGCCGAAGTTGGCGTGAAAAACGCGGCAATGCCAGCCCCGCCCGCCCGAAGTGCTTCTGCCAGCGAACCTTGCGGAATCAATTGCACCTCGAGCGCCCCAGATTGGGCGGCGGCGACCGCCTCGGGGTTGCTGGTGAAAAACGAACCTATCGCCTTTTTAAGTTGCCCATTTCGCAGCAAACGCCCGCCACCCAAACCAGCCTCGCCAACGTTGTTACCAACAAAAGTTAAATCCCTGGTTTGGGTGTCGCTCAGGGCATGAACCAGATGAACCGGATGCCCGGTCATGCCAAAACCACCGACGAGAATCGTGTCGCCGTCCTTGACCATTGCGGCGGCTTGTTGGGCTGTGATTTGTGGAACTTGTTTCATGATTCTCCAAATTGATTGACGTAGTTAAAAAGCTATTGGTGCGATACAAACTCGAGCGAGATACTTGCTCTCCTCTCATCCCCAACCCTTCTTGCCCCTTACGGCAGCACCTTCTTGGTTTCAAGACGCACCTGACGGGCGAAACCGCTTCGGGCTTGGGCGCTTCTCTCCCAGGAGAGAAGGGAGCTTTGGTTCTATCTTGTGTGGCTAGCAATGCTCGAGAAGAGGATATTGAGTGAAGTAAGAATATATTCAGATTCGTTCGATAATCGCGGCTTCGCCTTGACCAACACCAACGCAAAGCGTGGCAAGTCCGTACCTCGAGCGCACATCGCCAAGCGAGGCTCGGCGTTGAAGTTCGTGAATTAAACTGGTCACAATCCGAGCGCCAGAGCAACCCAGTGGATGCCCGAGCGCAATCGCGCCGCCGTTGACGTTGGTGATTGATTCATCAATCTCGAGTTCGCGCAGCACGGCTAAGGCTTGCACCGCGAAGGCTTCGTTCAATTCGACCAAATCCAAATGCTCGATTTCCAGGTTGGCTCGAGCCAAGGCTTTCGGTACGGCTTTGACTGGACCCAAACCCATCACGCGCGGGTCAACGCCTGCCGCCGCACCGCTGACCCAGCGTGCCAGGGGCTTGATGCCCAACGCATCAGCGCGGGTTTCGCTCATCAGCACCAAGGCGCTCGCGCCGTCGTTCAGACCGCTCGAATTGCCTGCCGTGACCGTGCCACCCTTGCGAAAGGCGGGTTTGAGTTTGGCAAGTTGCTCGAGGCTGGTGTCGAGTTCCAGACCGCGTTCGGTTTTTTTGTGGCGTGGGTATTCGTCGGTGTCAAAAATGATTGGGTCGCCCTTGCGGGTCTGGATTGGCACGCCGACAATCTCGCGTTTGAAATAACCCGCGTTCATGGCAAAAACCGCCCGACGTTGAGACTCGAGCGCAAAGGCATCCTGTTGTTCGCGGCTGATCTCACCGCCCGAAATTTTGCCCTCCAGACTTTGTTGATAAATGTTCTCGGCGGTTTCACCCATCGGCTCGAGCGCAAACAGGGCGCTCATGGCGGGATTGGGAAAACGCCAACCGAGCGTCGTGTCATACGCGGTGACGTTGCCCGAAGGTCCGAAGGCGTTCGGGTTTTTGGGCATGGCATACGGCGCTCGGGTCATGCTTTCCACGCCGCCAGCCACCACAATATCGCCCTCGCCACACCGAATGGCTCGAGCGGCTTGATTGATCGCCGCAAGTCCACTGGCGCACAATCGGTTGACCGTAATTGCTGCCACCGAATGCGGCAAACCTGCCAGCAATGCACCCATGCGTGCCACGTTGCGGTTGTCCTCGCCGGCTTGGTTGGCGCAACCAAAAACGACCTCTTCGATCTCGAGCGGATCAATCCCGGCGCGGTTCACGGCTTCACGAATCACGATGGCTGCCAGATCATCAGGACGAACGCTCGAGAGTCCACCACGAATCGAAGCTATCGCCGTTCGCACGGCACTGACAATCACGACTTCATGCACGTTTAATCCTTTCTGCGGCATTCAGCACACGCGAAACAAACACGTCGCTCGAGCCGCGATGGTTTGCTTCGGTCAGTGCATCCCAATCAATTTTGGTACTGACTTGTTCTTTTGCCACGTCAATCAAATGACGGTTGCTGGCAATGGCTGCTCGTGCAATTTGGGCGCTCAATTTTTTGGCTTGTGCTTGGCTCATATGTGCTGCCAACGCAAATGAAAGCGCCGAGAACGCCATTTAAGACACCATCCAATCTTTTACTTTTGGAGGCTTGATTTCCGCGAGAAAACCATGATCTTGTAGGGGTATTGATGGAGTCTGGAATGCAAATCCAGACTTAAAAAGCAGCATGAATGCCTTGCTGATGTAGCAGTTGTGCCAGCAGCAAACCTGCTGGTCCTGCGCCGATAATGCCAACTTGGGTTCGCATACTGCCTCCAAAAAAATGTTTGTAGCAGTCTCGGGCTTTGAGGGCAGATAAACAAGCCTATTGTCCAGAATAAACGGACAATATAAATTCAACCTCTTTCGGTGGTGAATATCTTGCGTAAACCGAATACAATATTATTTTTTCTTGATTTTTTTCGGCGCTGGCAAGGCATTCATGCTCGAGACTCGCGTCGAAATCTCATGCTGAAGTTTGGCAATGTCATGCTCGAGGCGGTCTTGAGCACTGTCAAGCTCGAAACGCAGCCGCATGATCTCCTCGACGCCAGCCAAATTGACACCCAATTCCTGGGTTAAACGCCGCACCTCGCGCAAATGTTCGACATCGCGGTCGGAGTACAGCCGGGTTTTGCCGCCCGAGCGACGCGGACGAATCAAACCTTTGCGTTCGTACAATCGCAAGGTTTGTGGGTGCATCTCAACCAATTCCGACGCCACCGAAATCACGTAAACCGGACGATCCTTGGGGTCACTCGAGACACTGCCATTTGCTAGCGCTCGGGCTTCGCGCTGCGAGGTTTCAAACTCTGCGCGAAGTTGAGTCTCGAGGTCAGAGATTTCCATCTCGAGCTGGACTTGCACATCGTCAAGTTCATGCCTGAGCTTCATGACTTCCTCGACGCCAGCCAAATTCACGCCAAGTTCCTGGGTCAAACGTCGGATTTCGCGCAAATGATCAATGTCGCGCTCGGAATAAAGTCTTGTTTTGCCACTCGAGCGACCAGGACGAATCAAGCCCTTGCGTTCGTACAACCGCAAGGTTTGTGGGTGCATGTCAGTCAGTTCTGCTGCGACAGAGATCACATAAACTGGGCGATCTCGGGCATCTTGGGTCATACGTTCAGTATACCTGATAAAGGTACGCTCATGGAATCGTTTTGGTCACACTCGAGGATTGTAAAATGTTCTGAATAGGTTTTTGAACACTCGAGTTCCTGACAGGGTTCTGATCAGATATTTAAGCTCATATCCAGATCATCAACGCACTGGGTAAACTTGGAGGTGTGAAACAATTCAGGTATTTGATTGCAATTTTGGCGCTCGTTTTTATCACCAGTACATGTCTTGAACCAACCGCCAACGCTGGACAACCCCAACAACCCAAGCTTTTTATTCAACCCAAAGACGGTATTCAACCTATTTTGGACGCCATCAATGGCGCAAAAATTTCGATCAGACACAAAATTTATCTCTTTACAGACTCGAGACAAGACGTGATAGACGCGTTGGTAGCCGCCAAGGCTCGAAGCGTGGACGTACGAGTCTTGCTCGAGCATGAACCGAGCGGCACAAGCGGCGGCAACACCGCAATCTTTTTGAAACTGAGAGCGGCAGGTTTGAACGTCCAACTGACCAGACCTTTCAAATTCGTTTTTGTTCACGAAAAAAGTTTTGTGATTGATGACATAACTGCCATCATTTCCACCGCGAACATTACGGGCAGCAGTTTCTCGAGCAACCGCGAGTACCTGGTGCAACTCGAAAATCCAGAATTGGTCAGTGAAATTGCCAAGGTTTTTGATGCGGACTGGTCAGGAACAGAAGTTGATTTGAAAGACGCAAAACTGGTCTGGAGTCCAAGCCAGACAACATTTGCAGGTTTGGTGCGCGGTAACGCTCGAACCAAAATTTTGGATTTGATCAACGGTGCGACAGAAAGTTTGATCCTCGAGCAGGAAGCAATGGCAGATGAAGAAGTGATTTTGGCATTGATTGCCGCACAAACTCGAGGTGTGGCAGTGAGTTTTGTTGGTTCGCCCAAAGCCGCCACCGACACTTACATTGTGGCAGGGGCGGAAAGACTGAAAGCGGCTGGCGTCAAAGTTCGCTGGTTGCTGACCAATTTTATTCATGCCAAAGTGATTCTGGCAGACAATACTCGAGCTTTTATCGGTTCAGAGAACATGAGCACCAACAGTTTAAACGCCAACCGCGAACTTGGCGTGATCCTCGAGAAAACCGATGCCCTTGACGCGATTTCTCAATTGAAAACCCAACTCGAGGCAGATTTTAGTGCAGGGGTCGAAGTCAATCCGTTCAACCTGCCAGCGCTGAGAGAAATTCAACCCGCCGAAAAAATGAACGAATACCTTGGGCGCGAAGTGACGCTCGAGGGAGAAGTTATTGAAGTCGAAAAACGTGATACTGGCGTGAGTTTCCTCAAATTTGGCACGGGTGAATTAGCACCTCGAGCGGTGGTCTTTGCCAGGGCTTACGAGGGTTTTGCCCAACCGTTCCCAGATTTTTACAAGTCTAAACGTGTGCAAGTAACTGGGCGAGTGCAGTTGTACGGCGATTATTATGAAGTCATTTTGGATTCGGCAAGTCAAATCAAAGTGCTTTGAAGTTAAACACTTGCTCGAGACTCGGTTTGATCTCTAAGGCTGATTAAGTAGGGTGCGCCGTGCGCACCATTGGTGAAGCGCTGTCGGTGCGCGAGGCGACCATGCCCGAAGGTGCGTCTTGGGACCAAGAAGAGGCGCACCCAACCAAAACCACTGAATCGCTTCAGGTTTTAGACTCGAAGCACTGCCTTTTGCAAAAAATCAAATGGTCACAAAGCTCGAGTCTCCAAAACGCAAATCTTGCCTTGTGCAACATATTTGACACAAAATCAAGGATTGATGATTCAATTTATGTACCTCCCCCCTATTCCAATGCTCGAGAGTCTGGCATAATGCAAAGCGCACATCAGCAAGAAAATTTAGAGGAGGAAGTATGAAGAAAGTTGCATTGGGAATTGTTGCTCTCGCACTCGCCGCAGGTTTTACAACCGCGCAACAACAAGTTCGCGTCGGAATCGCATTCGATGCCGGTGGTAAGAACGATAAGTCCTTCAATCAGAGTGCCTACGAGGGTGCTCAAAAAGCCGTCAAAGACCTAAAAATTGATTACCGCGATTTCGAGCCGAGCGACCCGAGCCAAGTTGGTCAAGGCATCCGCAAGTTCGCCGAAGACGGGTTTGACCTGGTGATCGGTGTGGGCTTTGCCAACACCTCCGCCATCACCGCCACCGCCAAAGAATTCGCCGACACCAAATTTGCCGTGATTGACGACGTTCCAGACGGTGCAAACACCACTGGCGCAGTCTTCCGCGAGCATGAGGGCAGCTTCTTGGTCGGCTATATCGCGGGAAAGACCACCAGCACCAATGTGGTCGGTTTTGTCGGCGGCATGGACATTCCGCTGATTCACAAATTTGACGCTGGTTACACCGCAGGCGTGAAGTACGCATGCCCCAAGTGCACCGTGATCAGCAATTACGTTGGTACGACACCAAGTGCCTGGAATGATCCAGCCAAAGCCAAAGAAATCAGTGCCGCCCAAGCCGCCAAAGGCGCGGACATCATTTACGCCGCAGCAGGCGCGAGCGGTTCGGGCGTGCAAACCTACGTCAAAGACACCAAGTGCATCAATAGCGCCAAATTGCCAACAGGCATCAAACTTAACCCAATGAACGTGGCAATCAAATCACTGGCAAAACCAGAAGATTACAAAGCCAAATGCGTTGGCGCAAACGACCGTCCAATGTTCTTCATTGGTGTTGACGCCAACCAGAACTACATTGGTGACAGCGACAACAACCCAAAGACCCTAAACTACGGTCTGACATCAATGCTCAAACGCGTTGACACCGCCGTGTACCAGATCATCAAAGATGCCGCCGACGGCAAAGGTTGGACTGCCGGCGTTCGTGAATTCGGTTTGGACAACAACGGTGTGGGTTACGCCATTGACGCCTACAACAAGTCACTGGTCAGCAGCACCACCATCAAGAAGCTCGAGGCGCTCAAAGCCGACATTATTGCTGGCAAAATCAAAGTTCCTAGCAAGTAAATTACAGCTCGAGTAATTTGGAGGGCGCTTTCGCGCCCTCTTTTTTGTGGCTTTAAGGTTTTAGTCGTAACGTGCGATAATGACGCATGAACCAAAATCATAATGCTAAAAATGCGGTCGCCATGAACAACATCACCAAACAATTTCCGTTGGTGCTGGCAAACGACAACGTTAGTTTTGAAGTCCTGTGGGGCGAAGTTCACGCGCTGGTCGGTGAAAACGGCGCGGGCAAAAGCACTTTAATGAAAATTTTGTACGGAATGCAGCGCCCCGATACGGGCGAGCTTGTGATTGATGGCAGCAAAGTTCAACTTTCAAACCCGAATGACGCCATCAAACAGGGCATCGGCATGGTACATCAACACTTCATGTTGGTCGAACCTTTAAGCGTCATGGAAAACATTATTCTGGGTTTAGAACCAGGCTCGAGCTTTGCGATGGACACCAGCACGGCTCGAGTCAAGGTGGCGGCGCTGATCAAACAATTCAATTTTGAACTTTCAGCCGACGACATTATTGAGGAATTGCCTGTGGGCAAGCAACAAAAAGTGGAAATCTTGAAAATGCTTTACCGCAACTCGAGCATCCTGATTCTGGACGAACCCACGGCGGTGCTGACACCAATGGAAACCGAGGAATTGTTTGAATTCCTGAAAAGTTTTGCGGCGGCTGGCAATGCTGTTATTTTTATCTCGCACAAATTGCGTGAGGTGATCGAGGTCAGCAACCGCATTTCGGTCATGCGCAACGGCAAAATGATTGGCATGGTCAACACCGCAGGCATTACGCCGCCAGAGATTGCCCGAATGATGGTCGGGCGCGATGTGATCTTAAACGTCGAGAAAAAACCTGCCGAACCAGGCGCTCCCGCCCTCGAGTTGTCAAATTTAACCGTTGGCAAACGTGGCGAACGCGCCAAAGTTCATGGGGTCAGTTTTACTGTCAGAACGGGTGAAATTGTCGGCATTGCAGGTGTTGAAGGCAACGGACAATCCGAACTGGTCGAAGCCATCACGGGCTTGATCTCCTCGAGCGGCAGCATCAAATACATGGGCGCAAGCTTGGCACATCAAGACTCGAGGAGCGTGCGCGAAGCGGGTGTCAGTCATATTCCCGAAGACCGCAACGAACGCGGTTTGGTGCTCGAGTATTCCACGAGCGAAAATTTGATTCTGGGCGATCAGCACACGAGTTTGAATGCTGGGCGTTTTGGCTTGCTGGATTTTAACGGCATTGAAACCAGGGCGCGTGCCTTGGTTGAAGAATTTGATGTGCGACCGCGCAGCACCCAGTTGCCCGCGTCAAATTATTCGGGTGGTAACGCCCAAAAAATTATTGTTGCACGGGAGCTTTCTCGAGACCCAAAAATTTTGATTGCATCACAGCCAACCAGGGGTGTGGACATTGGCGCGATCGAATTTATTCACGAACAAATCGTGGCAGCCAGAGACAAAGGCTTGGGTGTGCTGCTGGTCAGTGCCGATCTTGCCGAGGTCATGAGTTTGTCTGACCGTATTTTGGTGATGTACGAAGGCGAAATTGTCGGTGAAATGCAAGCATCGGAAGCCACCGAAGAGCGCCTCGGTTTGTTGATGGCAGGTGTTCATGGTGAATCAAAAGCACAAGAACTTGTCTCGAGCTAAAGCTGTTTGACCACTCGAGTTTCAAGGAGATTTCCATGATTGATTTTACGCTGACCGATGAACAAAAACAGCTTCAAAGTCTGGCTCGAGAATTCGCTCGAGAAGAAATTATTCCTGTTGCCGCAGAATTTGACCGCAGCGAAGCATACCCTGAAAAAGTGATTGCCAAAGCTGCCGAAATTGGTTTGCTGAACGTTTCTGTCCCAGAACACGCTGGCGGTTTGGGCTTGGGAATGCTCGACGAGTGCATTCTGGGTGAAGAACTGGCGTATGGCTGCATGGGCATTTACACAATCATGATGGCTAGCGAACTGGGCATCACGCCCATTATGGTTGGTGGCACACAGGCACAACAAAAACAATGGCTCGAGCCTCTGTTATCTGGGGCAAAACTGGCATCATTTGCACTTTCAGAACCAGGCAATGGTTCGGATGCAGCGGCATTAAAGACCAAAGCCGTGATTGACGGCGACGAGATTGTTCTGAACGGAACAAAAATGTGGATCACCAATGGCGGTATCGCAGAATTCGCGGTGGTGTTCGCCACTGTAGACCAGAGTTTACGAACCAAGGGAAGCGTTGCAGTCATCGTCCCAAAAGACACCAAAGGTTTTAGCCACAACAAGATTCATCACAAGATGGGTCAACGCGCCAGTTACACCTCCGAACTGGTCTTTGAAGACGCTCGAGTGCCTATTGCCAACATGCTAGGGGGTGTGGGTGACGGTTTTAAGATCGCCATGAAAACGCTCGACAAAACCCGAATTCCTGTTGCGGCAGGCAGCAACGGCATCACAAAACGGGCGCTCGAGGAAAGCATCAAGTACGCCAAAGCACGTGAGGCTTTCGGCAAACCGATTTCTGAGTTTCAATTGATTCAAGCCAAAATTGCCGAGATGTACATGGGACTCGAGACAGCAAGACTTGCGACCTACAAAGCCGCATGGTTGGTGGACAATGGGTTGCCGCACGTCTCGGAAGCGGCACTGGCGAAAGCCTATGCCAGCGAGGTGGCGTTTAGTGCCGCCAACGAAGCCATTCAAGTGCATGGCGGATTTGGTTATGTCGGCGAGTACCCTGTCGAAAAGCTTCTTCGTGACGCGAAACTGAACATGATTTTTGAGGGCACAAACGAAATTCAACGCCTTGTCATGGCAAGGGGTTTACTGAAAGATTGATAAGCAAACTAAAATCCACTCTCACAATTAAAACCCTAAGCTCAGTCCATGAAAACTCGAGCTTTACTGGTTTTAGGTTCTCTTTTTGCTCTCTCGAGCACTCAAAGTTACAGTCAGTTTCAACCGATCATCAACAGCCCAGCCACCGCGCTTTACAAAGAGGCAGCGTTTTACCTCGAGCAGTATTACTTCGGGTACTCGAGCGTCGACCTGCCAGGTTTGACCGAGCAATACCGTCAGGAACTCGAGAATGCTTGTGCGCCGCAAGGTTCAAATTGCAGTTTTGAAACGGCACGACCTTTTATTGAACGGCTGACCTCGAGTTTAAGAGACGGACATTCTTATTATGTTTCCGCAGCAAGTTACAAAAGTGCACTCTCGAGCTTTGCGGGCGTCAACACCAATCCAAACCCGAGTTTTGGTTTTGTACCTGGGGCGGTAAATGCCAAAAACGAAATTGTGATACTCGATGTCAGTGGAGATACGCCCGCACAGGAGGCAGGACTGCAACCATTTGACCGAATTACGGGCATCAACGGCGTGAAATTTCAGGCTTCAACGGCACTGAACACACTTTACTCGAGCCTGAATACTGAAAGCCCAGTGCGTTTTTCTATCGCTCGAGGTGATGCTCTGAAACCTGTTCTGCTCGAGATCATAATGAAACGGCGTTACACCCCAAACCTCAACTTGCCTTTTTCTTATGTGGCGGCAGGACATCCTGGCGTGGTGGTCATGCGATTCCCAAATTTTATTGGCTTTAACGACATTGGACCCAAAACCCACGCAATGGTCAAAGATGCCATCGCCAAAAAAGCCAAAGCCATCATCATTGACGTGCGGGGCAACATTGGCGGCGAAGAGACCGAATGCTCGAGTGCCGCCGCAGCGTTCGTGGCGGGCGGCGTGGAATTTATGGGACAAACCAAATACCTCAAACTGCCTTGGGGCTTTAAAGACGGCAAAACCACGGGCAATGACGCTCGAGATTTGCGCAGTTACAGCATCATTGACCCACAACTCTGGAAAGGCAAAATGGCGGTGCTGGTCAACCGCAGCACCGCATCGTGCGGCGAAATTTTTGCTTACGCGGTTCAACGCGCCAAACGCGGCAAGGTTGTTGGCGAAACCACGCTGGGTGTCTTGAACACCGCCACCGATTATTTTAGCCTGATTGATCAAAGCGCGGTTGCCATTACGTACTCGAGAACCTTCAACCTTGACGGCTCTCCCCTACCCGAACGTATCACGCCAGATGTGATGCTCGAGTTCAATACGCAAAAAATCGCTCAAACGGGAAAAGATGACTTGCTCGAAAAAGCTCTGCAGGGCATGGGCGTGAAGTAACTCTGCTCTCATCCCCGACCCTTCTTGATTCCAAGACGCACCTGCAGGCGGAATCGCTTCTCTCAACATCGAGAGAAGGAAATTTATTGTGCTACACGTGTGATTCGAGGTTTTTGCGGTTGAATTTACTTCAAGTTCTCTGGATTCAAATCTTGTAAATCCTGCGGCACGAACAAGCCGTCTTTGCGAATCAGTTCGTCATCGAAGTAAATCTCGCCACCGCCGTATTCTGGGGTTTGAATGAACACCATGTCCCAGTGAACGCTCGAGCGATTGGTGTTGTCGGCAACGCCTTCGTAAGCTTGCCCGGGTGTGAAGTGGAAACTGCCAGCAATTTTTTCGTCAAACAGAATGTCCAGCATGGGTTTGGTGACGTACGGGTTGAATCCAATGGCGAACTCACCGATGTAGCGTGCGCCCTCGTCCGAATCCAAAATTTCGTTGAGGCGTTTGGTGTCGCTGCCCGTGGCATCTATAATCTTGCCGTCTTTAAACTCGAGCGTGATGTCGCTGAACTTCACGCCCTGGTAAATGGTGGGTGTGTTGTATTTGATGACTCCGTTCACACTGTCACGAACTGGGGCAGAAAAGCATTCGCCGTCAGGAATGTTGCGCTCGCCTGCGCAGACAATGGCTTGAAGTCCGTTCAGTGAAAACTCGAGGTTTGTACCGACGCCCGTCAATCGTACCCGTTCTGCTTTGTCCATTCGGGCTTTTAAGGGTTGCTGGGCGGCTTCCATCTTGGCGTAATCGAGGGTGCAGACGTTGAAGTAAAAATCCTCGAAGGCTTCGGTGCTCATGCCAGCACTTTGGGCAAAGGCTGGGCTGGGGTAACGCAAGACCACCCATTTGGTTTTGTTGACGCGGTGACGATGAACCGTGCCCCAAACGTGTTTTTGGTAAAGCGCCATCTTGTCGTTTGGCACGTCCGAACTCTCGAGCGCGTTGAAGCTGCCGCGAATACCAATGTAAGCATCCATTTGTTCCATGCGGCTGAGTTCCCAACTGGCTTGCCGTTCGACCATGTCTAGGTTGGCATTTTGCAGGAGTTTACGCAAAACACGGTTGTTTTTGGTTTCAACAAACGGAATTGCGCCCGCCGCAACGACTCGGTCTATCAGTGCCGAAACCAAGTCCTCAGGAACATCAAACGCCTCGATCAGAACGCGCTCGTTGGGTTGCAACTTGGTCGAGTGAGCCACCAGAACATCAGCCAATTTTAAAATGCGTGAATCTGCCATAAAACCTCCATTGGCTCGAGAATCTGATGCTCGAGATCAATTTTTTCGTCTTGGGTATTTTCACTGGTTTTGAAGGGTTTGAACAGGAATGCGGGTTGCGATTCAAAGTGCTGTCTAGCTGTCTAGCTGTCTAGCTGTCTAGCTGTCTAGCCAGCGCACTCGAGCTATGCAAAGCCTCGAGCGTAACGTAATCGCATGAACCTTCCAACTTATCCATTGCCGAATGAACGCGGGCGTTTTGGTCGTTTTGGCGGGCGTTACGTGCCCGAAACTTTGATTCCTGCGCTCGAGGAATTGAACGCAGCTTACGCCGCCGCCAAAGTTGATCCAGAATTTCTAAACGAATTTCACAGCATTTTGCGTGAGTACGTTGGGCGTCCATCATTATTGTACTTTGCCAAAAACCTGACCGAGCGCCTTGGAGGCGCAAAAATTTATTTTAAACGCGAGGATTTAAACCACACCGGCGCTCACAAGATCAACAACACAATAGGTCAAGTGCTGCTGGCAAAACGCATGGGCAAAAAACGAATCATTGCCGAGACGGGCGCGGGTCAGCACGGCGTTGCGACTGCCACCGCCTGCGCCCTGTTCGGACTCGAGTGCATCGTGTATCAGGGCGAGGAGGACGTGCGCCGTCAGAGTTTGAATGTTTTTCGCATGAAGTTGTTGGGCGCAGAGGTACGCCCAGTCTCGAGCGGTACAAAAACCCTGAAAGATGCCACCAACGAAGCCATCCGCGATTGGGTCACAAACGTCAGGGACACGTTTTACGTGCTTGGCAGCGTGGTCGGACCGCATCCGTACCCTGCGATGGTGCGTGACTTTCAAAGCGTGATCGGTGAGGAAACCAAAGCGCAGTTGCTCGAGGTGGAAGGACGAGAGATTCCCGATGCGCTGGTTGCGTGCGTTGGTGGCGGCAGCAACGCGATTGGTTTGTTCGCGCCGTTTGCGTACCTCGATGCTGCGATTCGCCCCAGGTTGATTGGTGTCGAGGCGGCGGGTCACGGCGTCGAATCTGGTTTGCACGCCGCGAGCGTTGCTGGCGGCAAAGTCGGCGTGCTTCACGGCAGCATGATGTATTTGCTGTACGACGCCAACGGGCAGATTCAACCCGCGCACAGCATCAGCGCTGGTCTGGATTACCCCGGCATTGGACCAGAGCACAGTTTTTACGCCGAAACTCGAGTTGCCGAGTACGTGCCAGCCACCGACACGGAGGCGCTCGAGGGGTTCAAATTGTTGTCTGAATGTGAGGGAATCATTCCCGCCCTCGAGACGGCTCATGCGGTGGCGTACTTGCG
>JAYTKL010000534.1:0-12138 GCA_043730305.1 Deinococcales bacterium
GTTTACATGCTCGGACACGGGATGGTTTTGAGATCAAAACTCATGCTTCTTTGTTCGCGTTGGCGGTTACAAACGGCATGTAAACTGGCAATCAGGGTATAATATTTTTTTGACGTGTTGTATTGTGCAGCAACTCCAAAACTATCAATCACATGACCGCTAGATTCAATTAAGTAAACGTATGCTTCATAACCATGATGGTAGGCAATTCGTCGGGCGGCTGCTTCTAGCGAGCCTTGCCGAGATTCAAGAAGCTTCATTGCGGCAATTGGTCCGTATCCATGTATTTGAACTTGACGCAAAATATGGTGCGGAAATAAGAGTACGCTGGCACCACTGTTACAAAACTCCTCTTCGACTTGGACTGCGTTTTGGTTCGCAAATTGGCAACAATCCAAAACATCATCCTCGAGACTCACAGCGTCTTCAGCTTTAGATCGGCGAAACAATTCGTGACAAATTTCGTGCCAGGCTGTAAATGCTTTGCGTGTTTCAGGTGAATCAATATCGACGGTAATAATCCCTTGGTTTCCAACTCGAGTCGAGATATTTTCACGTGCAAAACTGAAAGCGACATTCAGAAAATCAGCTATGGATTTGTAGTCATCCGTGAACTCAAAACCCTCGTGAAAAACGTGGATTTCGTTCAAGAATCGCTGAAGAAGTTCAGGTATTTTGCGGTGTCGAGCCATCACGATTTTTCCCGAAACACCAAGCGCAAAGTAGTGAAAATTGGCATCCAGTCTTCGCTGTTTTTTGGGTATGCACCTCGCAAGCGCACATCCATGAGTGCTTTCTGCCATGCAGGATCAGACAATTCTGGATACTGTTCCTTGTTTTTATCAAGAAAAGTTTTGAGTTCTTCAGGCATGATGGCTTCAAAGGCATTT
Source organism: Deinococcales bacterium (assembly GCA_043730305.1). GTDB lineage: Bacteria > Deinococcota > Deinococci > Deinococcales > JAAFIG01 > JANXTZ01. The sequence goes on from JAYTKL010000534.1 coordinate 891, forward strand.
CCAGTCGCCAATACCTCGAGCGACACGTTAAATACTTCAGCGAGACGTTCAAGCACGGGCAGGGTTGGTTGACTTTCGTTATTTTCGATTTTTGACAAATGGGCGGCTGAAATTTCGGCACGTTCTGCCACCTCGCGTAAAGGTAGCTTGCGTTGGACACGGAAAGATCGAAGTCTTTGCCCGAAAGTAATTTCGTTAGGCATAGCTAATATTTTACCACACTTCTTTCATATACTTGCGTTTTTTTGTCGGATCGTCTATTCTATTTTTAACTATACCGAACAAATGGTAAAGGAATTGCCATGAAGAAAGAAGTTTCATTGAGGTGAGCAGATGTTATCAACCAAGAATCCGTATTCCGCTGTCTCAGGTCAAACGTCCAACATGGATGTTGAACACTCGTCACCAGGTGACGATTACAAACTCTCAAATAATCCCGAACGCTTCCAAATTTTATCCTTGGATGGCGGTGGAATTCGGGGTCTATTTTCTGCGGCAGTTCTGGAAGCCCTTGAGGATGACCTATCGATCAAAATCGAAGAACACTTCGACCTGATTGCGGGAACATCTACAGGTGGAATCATCGCTCTCGGACTTGCGGCAGGTCTTCGCCCATCAAGGATTGTTGAATTTTATGTTGAATATGGTCCTTTGATTTTTGACAATGCTGGATACAAGAAGCACTGGCGATTTCTACGGCGCTGTTTTACAAGTTCGTACAGTGCCGTACCGCTCGAGACAGCACTTAGAGAAGTATTCGGGGAGCGCACACTTGCTGATTGTGTTAAACCTGTTGTGATTCCAGCTTACAATCTTGATACCAGTGATGTGTACATCTTTAAGACACCACATCATCCACGATTAAAACGCGATTGGAAAGTTCCAATTTGGCAAGTTGCACGATCTACCAGTGCCGCACCAACATTTTTCCCAGTGAGCACACATGTTGGTGGAGTTCGACTGGCAGACGGAGGACTGTGGGCAAACAATCCTATCCTTGTTGCCATTGCAGAAGCTAAAAGTATGTTGCACGTGCCGCTTGAAGCAATGCAAATTCTAAGCCTTGGTACAACCACTTCCCTAACAAAACGTGCCACTGCGCTGGATCGTGGTGGCTTGTTTGCATGGGCAAAACCATCGGTGGAGGTTTTGATAGATATTCAAGAGAAGAGCGCACACACCCAAGCATTGCATCTGCTAGGCAAAGACAATATCTGCCGTATCAACCCAGTGACACCCAGTAACGTTTTCAGTCTGGACAAGGTTGATATTCGAGGTTTGCGAGCTTGGGCGGCTGAACGAAGCCGGCATCTCACTCCAGAATTTGAGCGAATATTCAAGACCCACAAAGCAAAACCATATTCCTCGCTTTATCAAAACAAGGGGGTTCAACCATGATGACCACAACACAAAATCGACTTCTACCAATGATTCCCGACCTCGGGCGCAATGGTCTACTGTCCATCACTGCTGATAAACTTGATATGCCCGAACATCTCAAATTACTTGCTCATGCACGTTACGAAGAAGTTGCAAACTGGCTTTGTTGCGAAGATTCGTCATTGGCGCCGTATTCTCCAAAAGTTTATTCCCAAGGTTCTTTTCGATTGGGGACAATCATTCGACCCATTTCAGATGCCGACGAATTCGATATCGATCTTGTTTGCCGATTGACTTTTAGCAAAGAACAAATCACTCAGGAAAAACTCAAAGCATTGATTGGCGCGAGGTTACGAGAAAAGTACGCTCGTTATCTAAAAGAAAGCCGTCGTTGTTGGACGCTCGAGTTTCAAGGGTTTCATATTGATATTTTGCCCGCAATACCAAACGCTGAAGCTGAACCAAACGGCATTCTGATAACCGATACTGAATTGTACCGTTGGCAGTTCAGCAACCCCATAGACTACAGCGAGTGGTTCAAACAATGCCAAATTGTGCAGTTTGAACTTGAACGCCAAGTGATGGCAAAGGCTTACAAGAGTGATGTCGAAGCAATCCCCGAATCAAGTGTCAAAACCCCGCTCCAGAGAGGCGTACAACTTCTTAAACGACATAGGGATATTTACTTTGAAAATGACCCTGAAGACCAACCAATCTCGATCATCATAACCACCCTTGCTGCAAAATCCTATGACAATGACGGCGATCTTGTCAGCACCATGTCAAAACTGGTTTCAGATATGAACAACCACATTGAAGTCAGGGACGGTGTAGCTTGGGTAGCCAACCCAACCGATGACAAGGAAAACTTTGCCGATAAATGGCAACAATATCCGCAAAGAAGAATAAAATTTGCCGAATGGCTTCAACAAGTGGAACAGGATATCGCTGTTTTTGCAAAAGGGACTGGAATTCAATCACTGGGTGCGCAACTCGAGAAAGGTTTTGGGAAACGAGTTGTTCAAGAGGCGCTCAAAGGATTTGGCAATGCAGCACAAACAACACGTCAACAAGGTCAACTGCTGATGACCCCAAACTCGGGGAATCTCCAAATAGCAACGACACTGTCCGCAACCTCTGCCGCTCAAGCTGCACTTGTTCGTATCCCTCGGCATCAGTTCCATGGCGATGATTAATCCTAGACCGATCAATCTTGTTGCCCAACTATTACAACTTCGCACTATGTTTCCAAATTCAACGGGAAGTGTGTACAAGGGTACTTTGCGATGGAAATGTGAAATTCAACCAACCGTAATCTGTCACTCTTACATCATCGAGCTGACATATAAATTCAGCAGTTTTCCTGTCGTCAATGTAATTGGAGCACCTTGGAGAGTTCTTGGAGCAAAACATCCGCCTCATATCTATGCTGATGGATCATTGTGTTTGTTTTACCCAAAAGCTCGAGAATTTAATGGCACTATGATTCTCGCAAGGACAATCGTGCCATGGGCATCGGAATGGCTCATGTTTTATGAACTTTGGTTAGCCTCGGATGGTGGAGAATGGCTTGGCGGAGGCACACAACACTAATGCGTTTAACCATCTCGAAGGTGTGCATGTCGCATTTCATCGAATCCGCCGTTTAGAAATGGATCAAGCCGATCTGCCCAGTTCCGCGCCCACACCAGCCAATGTTCTCCATTTGGATCAGGGGTTGATGTCTTGACAAGTTCCTCTTCGCAAGCCATGATAAACGCCCGTAAGTCACGGCTTTGCCTCCAAGTTTTGGCATGTCCCTCAAGCCTTTCAAAGCGCTTTTGTTCTTCTTGTTGGCGACGCGTGATTTCATAACGTCGTATGTCTTCCTCGCGGCGGCGAATTTCAGCCAAACGTTGTTCTTCACGCCGTTGAACAATTGCCCGTTGTTGTGCCACAAGATCATCGAGCACCTCATGCAGGTGATACTCGAGTGGGTCATCCATTCGATCATGCCAAGATCGTGTGTAAGAACCCTCGAGAAACACGAACAATTGCCCTGTGGGAGTATAAACATTCAAGCTTGGTTGAAAGTACGAGGGTTTTGCCCGTTCAGCCGCAGTCAGCTCACGTTTGTGTTGGGTGGTTTTTTCCTTAAACCACCAACGTATTCGTTCGCCATTGACAACAATGTGATTGCCATCAACGGTATACCCTTGTTTCAAGATTGCTTTAATGAACGCATCTGCAATTCGTAAGGCACGATCAAGTGCCTCGAGCGATACCCGCAAGTCAATCGGACTTCCATTTGACCAGTGCATGCTGCTGGTGTCTGGGGAAGGTGATCCTTTTCGTTCACGAATGCGTTTGGTTTCACGTACTAGAGCATGAGGTTTCTCGAGTTGATCGCTGACCAAGATTCGCTTCTCGAGTGGCACGCCCGCAAAAGGTTCTGGTTTCTTTCGGGTTGATTTTCGTCGTTGAATTGTTGGAGTTGGCAGTTTTTGCCCTGGTTTTGGTAAGGGAATGCGTTTTGGACGTTCTCCAGTTTCAATTTTGCGCCAGTACCCAAGTGAAGGTTTGGGAATCCCAAGTGATTTGCAACGTTTGGCAATCGCCACATCGGATACCAAGAATTCTTTGGCAAGTTGAACTGTTGGCTTGGACCAAACAAGGTCATAAAGCTCTTCTCGAGTCAGCCGTCGCCAATTGGTCTGCATGTCAATCCTCCAGTTCAAACTTTCTGGGTTTAAGTTGGGCTGGGCTTTCTCGAGGGAGGTATCTTAAATGATCCTCAAGCCGCCTTCTCGAGCTTTAAAGACTTCTGTTGGCTTCTGATTGCTTCGACTGAATTCCTCAAGCATCTGGTGCAACCTGGGGTATTTTACAATTTTGGTTCAGTCTGGGACGAACTCTGTTGGTTCGAGATGCTCGAGAGTGTCTCTACCCATGCTGGGTTGTGCAGTGACATTTGGGATGAACACCCATGAAAATGAGCTGCTGAACAGCCGTTTGGTGGCGACACGACAGTTTCTTTAAAGTCATCGGATCACCCGCGTTTACACGGGTTGATAACCCAATATTTCCGCTTGGTCGCTCGAGAGGGTCTTCAACCATCTTCCTTTTTTGTGCAAACTCCCAGCGTTGCCGCTCACTTCGCATGTGATGGCGCTCAAGATTTCATACTTTTGTGCGATGGTTTCAACCTCGAGCGACCCATAAATCCGCAGCGTGCCAAACTTTTCCTTGATTTGATGCACGTCATTCGCGCGTTGCGTGGGTGAAAGCTCGGTCAGAAAACGCTCGAGCAAGGGAAACCAACCCGATCCGCACTCGATTTCATGGTTGTAGAGGCTTTTCAAGCCCCATTGTTGTTCAAGTGTTTGCATTTCAAGATCCATTCGTTTCAGTTTGACTATCTATGGTTCGCGCTCCTCGCTTGAGAGGCTCATGCTTTGTTTGTGCTGCGTTGCGCGTTTAATGATGCCTTGCTGTTCGTCGCGTTTGGCGCGGTAATACACCAGTCCAGATTCGATTTGCTTGGCTTTTGAATCGCTTGCCAAGCCATACGCCAAACAACCAATTACATTCTCCAAAGATCGTGAGCGTTTGTCTTTGGCGTTTCGATACCTCGCACGACGCTCAACAACTTCTGCTGTGACCGTTTCGAGCAAATCCTGATCGGATTTACTTGCCAAATCAAACTTCGGCACACCAACACCGTGCATTGAAACCCAAACATCCATCGGAATTCGCACCATCACAGAATGCTGACTTACCTCGAATTCAGCGTTTTCAAGTTCAAGGTACACGTTCGCATCATCGAGAACCTCGAGGTAAAAGTGGAAGTGATCGCCGTGGCTGAGGGTGGCTTTGGTACTCATCACCTCGAGCCTACACGTTAGTTTGGGAATAGGCGCTTGCCATAAGGCGTATGACGGGTACGCATAATGGTGGATGCCTTCAAAAGTGGAACAAGATTTACCGCACGAAGTACGCCATCTCCGATTCTCGAGCGACAATCGCCCCCAAGGGCATCACCGATTCAATCACCATCGTCTGCCAACCCCGCAAGCGCTGCACTTTTCCACGCAATACCAATGCCCTCGAGCGCAAATCACTCCTGAGCGCCTCCCACAGTTCAGGATGAACAATCCCCTGACAGTGACCGGTTTCATCCTCGAGGTAGAGAAACACAAAGCCCCTCGCCGTCTCTGGGTGCTGCCGAGCCACCACCAACCCCGCAATCGCGCAACGCTGCCCGTCGTAAATCCGGTCCAAACGCCGTATCCCTGCCGCCTCAAGTCCAGAACGCAGCAAGGCAATCGGATGCGTCTCGAGGCTGGTACGGGTGGTGTTCAAATCCCAAGCCACGACCTCGTGTTCGTCCAGTGACTCGAGCCATGCCAGGTCATCATTGGTGATGGCGGGCAGGTTGAAGAGCAAGTTTTGCGGTGCGTCGTGGCGTGGCAACTTGCTGTTCTCGAGCGTTCCCAGCAACCACAGCACGTCACGGCGCGAACCAAAACACTCGAGCACCCCAGCTTGAGCCAGCGCCCTTAAAGTATCAATCGGCAATCGCGCTCGAGCATAAAAATCCTCGAGATCGCTGAAGGGTTGTTGTTGACGCTCGAGCACGATGATTTGAGCCGCATCTTCACTGACGCCCGTCACGGCACTGAACGGCAAGCGAATCCCAAGAGTGCCAGCCTCGAGCCGCTCGAGGCTGAACCTCGAGTCGCTGATCTCGAGGCGCACCGGAAGCACGGGAACGCCGAGTCGTTTGGCTTCCTCGGAGATCGTCAACCTTGGGTACATGCCTGGTTCGTGCTGCATCACCGAGGCGAGAAAGGCGGCGGGATACAAGGTTTTCAGGTAGGCGGTGTGTGCCGCCGTGATCGCAAACGCCACCGAATGACTGAGCGGAAAACCGTATCCAGAAAACCCAGAGATGATCTCAAAGACCTGTTCTGCCACCTCGAGTCTCAAATCAGGATGGGTGTTCAGGGCACGACGCACGAACTCCTCGCGCATCCCCGCCATGTCCTCGCGGTCTCGAGCCTTGCTGACGAGTTTGCGAAACCGATCCGCCTCGTCCACGCTCATGCCGCACAAGGTTTGAGCGGTTTCGATGGCTTGGTCTTGAAAGACCATCAAGCCATACGTCTGTTTCAAAACCGGCTCGAGACTCGGATGCGGATACGAAATTTTCTCCAAACCGTTGCGCCGTTTGATGTACGGTTTGACCGACAAGGCTTGAATCGGTCCAGGTCGAATCAGCGCGACTTGGGCAACAAGATCAAGAAAACAAGTCGGTTGCAGTTGCGCCAACAACGCTTGTTGGGCTGGACTCTCAATCTGAAAGAGTCCGATCACCTTGCCATCTTTGATGCCCGAATAAATCCGTGGATCGTCCAAATCCACGTCCTCGAGCTTCACGCTCACCCCCTCGCGCTCGAGCAAGTTGAGGGTGGTTTGCAGCACGTCCAAAGTCAGCAAGCCGAGCAAATCGAGTTTGATCAACCCGCCTGCCTCAGAGGTGCGTTTGTCGAGGAAGGTTTGCAGTGTGCCATTGGCTGAACGTTTGAGGGCGCTGTGGTTGAAAATGCTGTCTCGAGCCAAGAGCATCCCGCCAGAGTGCAAGCCCAAATCTCGAGGACAGTCATCGAGTTGTTCGGTGAGCGTCATCAGCACCTCGAGCAACGGGCTTGTACCAATCACGCCCTCGAGCGCCTCGCGGTGCTGACGGATTTTTCGCGGGCGACCACTGTAAGGCAGCGTTTTGGTCATCAATCCCGTATCGTCATGACTCCAACCCAGAACACGGGCGGCGTCTCGGGTCGCGCCGCGAATCGCGTAGCAGTTGAAATTTGCCGCCATTGCCACACACCCCTGAAAGCGTTGCTCGACCCAGGCAATCAGTTCGTCACGGCGTTCGCTGCCGACATCCACGTCAATGTCTGGGGCTTCACGACCCGAGACAAAGCGACCATGATTGAGAAACCGTTCAAACCGCAAACGAAATTGTAGTGGGTCGGCGTGCGCGATGAACAGCGCATAGACCACCACGCTCGAAGCCGCACTGCCACGACCCGCCGTGCGAATGCCCAAGTCTCGAGCCGCCTGAATGATTTCTGCAACGACCAGGAAGTATTCTGCCAACTCGAGTTCGCGGATGATCTCAAGTTCGCGCTCCATCAGCCTGAGGGCTTCGCGCCATTTTGGTTTGGGATAGCGTTGTTGAATGCCTGCCCTGGCGAGGCTTTCAAGTTCGGTGTTCGCATCCATGCCGAGGGTCAGGTTGGCTCGAGGGGATTCAACCCGTCCTGGGATCAAGTCCACCTGGCATTCTCGGGCGATCTCGAGTGTGTTGGCATAAAGTTGTTTGCCGTGAATCAGTTTCTCGAGTTCGGCGCGGGGTTTCAACCACGCATCACGGCTCCAAATGCGCTCAGGGTGATCGTCATGAACGGTCAGGCGTTGACGAGACAGAATCAGTGCGTCGTAACGTGCCGCGTCAAAAGGTGTGGCATACCGCACATCGTTGGTTACCACCGCAGGAATTTGTGCGGTGCGACTCAAACTCAACAACCTCGAAACCATTCGCGCCTCACCCTCGCGTCCGTGACTCGAGACTTCAACAAACACGGGCGCGAGTTCGGCAAGGGATTTCAGCCACTCGAGTGCGGTGTGTGGTTGTCCAGCCTCGAGCAAGTTTCGGAGTTTGCCGTCACGTCCTCCAGTCAAAATCAAAATGTCGCTGTGATCGTCTTGTAAGTCAATCAAACGAATGCACTCGTCAGGCTGCTCGAAGCCTCGAGAAATTAGTCGGTTGATGGTCGCATAACCCGCGTTGCTGGCGGCAAGCATCACGATTGGAAAACCCTCGAGATTCACCTCTGCCCCGATGATTGCCCGAAGTCCTGCCGCTCGAGCTGCCGCCTGAAGTGGCACGCAACCCGCCACACTCATGTAATCCGTGACCGCCACGGCTTCATCACCATTCTCGAGTGCCTGTTTGACCAAGGCATCAGGACTCGAGGCTCCACGGCGAAACGAATACCAACTTCGGGCGTGCAAGTGGGCGAAACCACTCGAGGGTCTAGTCATACCAACACCCTCGACAAACCAACCGCGTTCCGAGTCTCGAGGGTTGTGACGGTGAAAGACGCTGATCTCACCCTTGGATGTACCAAGCACGTAATAGGTTCGGGATTCACCCGCAAGTTGTGGGTCGAGCCACCAGTCACCCCAGTACCACCAGACCTCGAGCGTCACCCGCGTGTACCAGGTCATCCCGCGATAACGCACCGCACTGACCCACACGCCACCATCCGCGTCTGGCTCGAGCAGCACCTCGCAACGCTCGGGAATGTGCAAGGTTTTCATTTCTTCCTCGAGCGTTTGGGTTTTGGCAGGCTTGGCTCGAGCGACTTCCGTTTGACCCGAGGTTGCTCGCCGTCCAGTGGCGTAAAACGAAACCGCTGCTGGCGCAGGGGCGCGTTGGGTCGCACGATCTCGAGCTTGCCAATTTGATCTGGGTAATGCTGATGGACGAGCTTGATTGCCTCGCGCACGTTTGGACGCTCGAGCGCCCCGAACAAACTTTCCTGGTAGGACGTGGGTCGTAACAAATCGGAGAACACCAGGGTTAGCCGCTCGAATTCGATACCAGAATGCGCCTCGAGCACCAGACGGTAGGCGGCTTGCAGTAGGGTCTTGCGCTCCTTGCTGTAGCATTTGAGGATTTGACGGGCGGAAGTTTCACCCAACACCGTCACCAGGGTCAGTGTCAGCGTACCCACCAGCAGTTTCTCCAAGCGTTCGATTAATGTGTCCACCAGATGCTCGAGGATGGCTTGCCAGTCGTGAGGCTCGAGCGCTAGAGGTTCAAACACCCAAGTGGCTTGCAGGCTACTGGCTGGCGTGAACAAGGGAACAGGACGGGCATCGCTGCCCGTCACCAACGACCAGAGTTGAGTTGCATCCTTGCCAAATTGTCGCTCGAGTTGGTGCGGCGTGACCCGCATCAAGACATCGCCCAAGGTTCGCAGCCCAAACAAGGTCAACCGTTCAACGACCTCGGCTGGAATTCCCGCCCCACGCAACAGGTACACTGGTACGCTCGAGAGAAATGCTGCTTCGTCCTTGACCACCCGCGTTCCCTGCCCTCGAGCCGCCAGTGCCGCCAACAATGCCGAACCTCGAGCCGAGGCAACCCCGATTCTCAAGTCAAGTTCTGTGGCTAGAGCTTCGGCATCCAAGGCGTTCAAACCCGCCAGATACGCCACTCCAGGACGAACCGATTCAATCCAGGGGGTGACGCGGTACATCAACTCGAGTGCGGCATCCCAGGCGGCACCCAAGGCGCTCGGCTCGAGTTGCGCCAGCGCCGCCTCGGGACACAAGGTCCGAACGCGGTCTAGGGCATCACCGGGTTTGACGCCCGACTTTCTGGCTCGAGCGCAAGCCCCGATCACGCGCCGACCTTGAAGCACGACCACAGGCAGGTCTCGTAAGCTTGGCTCGAGGCGCTGCAAAGCCCAGGAGGGCAGGTCTGCCACCCACGCGCACGCGAGAGTCCTCGCGGGAAGCTCGAGGCGCGTTCTGCTGGGTTTGGGCGTGGGTTGGGTACTTGGCAACAAAGGGATACCCCAAAGCCCGCCAGAGGGTCTAAACTGAACCCCTGACGGTGTGAGCTGTCGGACAGTGGAGGAAACGGGTTGAGGCTGTCCAGGCGCGATTCGTTTCCTTCTTTTATGGATTGTTGAAGACCTTACATACTTGCCCCCTGTTTACATGATAACTGATATTCGAGTATTCTATTCTGTAATCTACAGAATAACCTGTGAGGTCGTCAATGTGTGGTCGCTACACCATCAATATCGGACGCAAACGTTTTGAAACGGTTTATCAAGTTCAAGCCCCGCTCGAGTTTGAACCGCGTTTCAACGTCGCCCCCACCCAAACCGCACCCGTGATCGTGCAAGGACAGGAATCGCTCGAGACGAGCATGATGCGTTGGGGGTTTCAACGCCCCAATCAACCGCAACCGCTGATCAACGCTCGAGGGGAAACGATCCGGCAATTACCAACCTTCGCCTCGAGCTTCAGGTCACGGCGCTGCCTGGTGCCTGCCACGGGTTGGTACGAGTGGCAAACCCTAAACGGCAAGAAGCAACCGTACTACCTGAGTGGCAGCGATCAAGAACTGCTGGCGTTCGCGGGAATCTGGACGCCGAGCCAAGACGGTGAGTGCTTCGCAATCATCACCAGCGCCGCGAACACTGAAACCAGCCACATTCACAACCGCCAACCTGTCATCATCGCTCGAGATCGCTGGAAGGTCTGGCTCTCAGATTCACCACTTTCTGAACTTGAGGCGATGCTCGAGCCTGTGGGGGTGGGAGGCTTGAGTTTTTACCCTGTTGGAACTCGAGTGGGAAGTGTCAAGAACGATGACGAGGGATTGTTAAAGAAATTGCTTTTGCCTAATGACAGCGATGACTTGCCGTTGTTTTCTTGATATTTTGCTGTGAAAGTTATCGCAAAATTGCGTGACCAAAATGAAGGTGAAAAACATGCCAATCGAAGTTTTTCAACCACCAAAAACAGTGTCTTATGTTGATGGTGCAACTGTTCTGGGACTTAAGATTCGTAACGTTACCGACTTGATTCAACAACTCGAGAGTGGACTGGAACCGACTGTTGTCATTCGTCTGGCAAAGCGTATGGGTTTGCCCCTTAAAAATTTATTGATGCTTTTGGGTATTTCAGGCAGGTCAATCAAAGGTCGTGTTGTGGAATGATTCCGCATAGGGTTTAAAACCTAAGCGGGAGCGGTGATAATTCCGTCTGTGAAAACAAAAAAAAGACCAACCACTCCCTA
>JAYTKL010000535.1:0-2552 GCA_043730305.1 Deinococcales bacterium
GAGGTCATCTGGCACGACTCCGCGCAATTCTCTTGGCGTGAAACGATAACCAATGTCAGAAGTGCCGTAAAACGACAGAAAATTGCAGATACAACGGTCTGTGATGGCAACCTTAAAACGATCTGTGTGCGAGATCACCCAGTTGGTCATGAAGCCGCCATAACTGCCACCAATCACGGCGGCTCGAGACGCATCGAGATACGGGAAACGCTCGAGCGCAGTGTCAAAAAGTGCCATCAGGTCGTCGTAATCGCCAGCGCCGTAACTGCCGTTCGTGGCTGCGGTTTGGGTTTCACCATAACCAACACTGCCGCGAATATTACCGTACAAAACAGCGTAACCTTGCGCTGCCAGCAGTTGAAATTCGTGAAAATAACCGTGACCGTAGGCGGCGGCTGGACCGCCGTGAACCGACAGAATCACAGGATACTTCTTGCGGCTCGAGAAACCAATTGGTTTGAGCAACCAACCCTCGACCACAAAGCCGTCACGCTCGAGTTTGAGGTGCTCCAAACCGCTCGAGATTGAATCTGGCAGGGCATTTTCGGAAATATTGGTCAACTGCTTGATATCCTCAGTTGTCTCGAGGTAAACCTCACCCAGTTCGTCATGCGCCTCACGGATGAAGGCTATATTGCCATTGGCGGCGGCAAAAGAATTGATGTTGGTGTCTGCCTCGAGGTGTAAAATTTCAGTTTTTCCTTTTAAGCTGACGCTAGCAATGCCGCCCGAACCGCCGAAGGTATAACCACAAATCAAGGTCGTGTTGTTCAACCAGACGGCGTCCATTGGGTACGCACCAAAATGCGCGTCGCCGCCAACGCCGCCACCCGCATACGCCCCCAGCTTTTGATCAATCCGCTCGGGTTTTGCACCGACACCCAGCTTCATGACGTGCAAGTGCGGATCGCCAGGTTGATTGTGCATGGTGGCACTGGCAAGAACGGCAACCATTTTGCCATCTGGTGATACCACCGGCGAGGACATGAGCGCATCCCATTTTGAGAGTTGAACCGCGCTCGGTTTTTTGCCCTCGAGGTTAACTTGAAACAGTTCGCTGCTCCAACGCGCACGCTGCGCCAAATTTTTAGGTGCGACAAACACCAAACTCGAGTTTGACGCCCAGTCAAAACCCTCAATCCTGGTGCTGATGCTGGTGACTGCCTTTTGTTCGTTCGTCTCGAGGTTGTAAACCCAGAGTTGATTGGGTTCATCAATCGCAAATCCAGGACTTGGCATTCCGTCGGCTTTGTAAGGGATTTCTTCAAACGCTCGAGCCTCCCCATCTTCGGCGCGTTTGTCTTCCCAGTCGCCACGGGAAACAAAAGCGATTTTGTTGCCGTCAGGAGAAAACTTTGGGCTGGAAACCCCAGATTTCAGCATGGTTAACTGCTCTGCCTCGCCTCCACCAAGCTCGAGCAGGTACAACTGCATTTTCTCGAGTTTTTCGGGGTTGGCACGGTTGGATAAGAACGCCAGGCTCGTGCCGTCGGGCGAGAATCTCGGGCTGGTGTCGCGGTACAAACCCGAAGTGAACTGTTCAGCTTCGACGCCATTTCTGGACAGTCCGATGCTCGAGCGGTAGACTTTCTTTGGTTTTTCGGCTTTTAATGCCTCATCCTGAATGCTGGTCACGACAAAAGCCACCAAGCTGCCGTCGCTAGAAATTTGAGGGTCACTGGCAAATTGTAAATGGTAAAGACTTTCAGGTGTCAAGGTTTTAGCCGTTGATTTTGTTTGGTTCATGCTCGAGTTTACACCCGCATGATAATTTGAAGTCGTGAACCCGCCATCAAATCCACTCGAACAGACTTGGTGGATCATAGACAATCCGCAAGTTGCAGGCGAATTGATCACCTTGACGGCAGGTGAGGTCAAATATGCTTTGGTATTCAGCAAGCTCGAAGTGGCACAAACATTTTTGTTTGGCTTGAACGACTCGAGTTTAACACTGGTGACATTGAACTCTTGGGTCATGAAAGACGCATTTTTGACCGCCGCCAAAATTCTCGGCGCGACCCGAGTGATGTTTGACTATGTCCCAGGGTTGCAATCCGCCCCAAGTGCGGCGCTCGAGAATCTGATTGAACTGATGCACAAAAGGATTGGCTCGTGAAAGCCCGCGCTCGAGATTTGGGACTCAAGTTTGAGGGCATTCCTGGCGCATTGAATGCCATGACTGATGTCCCAGGTGTGGAAGTCGGACATTGCAGCTTGAAAGAGGGCAGTGACGTGCGAACTGGTGTGACCGCCATATTGCCGCACGGTCTGGTTCGGGGTTTTGATACCGTGCCTGCCGCCTGGTTTTCCTTAAACGGCAACGGCGAAATGACTGGCACGGCTTGGCTAGACGAAACCGGCAGTCTGGCAGGTCCAATCATGCTCACCAACACGCATTCAGTCGGTGTGGTGCGCGACACCGTGATCGACTGGGCAAACCAACATGGTTGGCTCGAGGCGTGGTCTCTGCCCGTGGTTGCCGAAACTTACGATGGTTTTTTAAACGACATCAACGGTTTTCACGTCAAACCAGAACACGTTATTGCGGCGCT
>JAYTKL010000536.1:0-10573 GCA_043730305.1 Deinococcales bacterium
TCGTCGAGCACGAACACATCGCTTGGGTTGGCAATTAAAACTTGCAAGGCGTCATGATGCCAACGGTACGGGAAAACCTGAAATTGGCGCATTTTCTGCTCGGTGATTAAATGCTGCACACTTTTGTCTGGGCGGTCATGACTGAGGTCAAAAACGGGCACGGCTTTTTGTGAGTTTTCAAAAGCATCGCGCAGTTTGGAGCGGCGTTCCTGAAACGGTCTGACCTGCACGTTTTTGGCAGGAAAGAACCGCTCGAGCGCCACCTCAAATTCGGTTGGCGTGCAGAGCACCAATTTTACGGGGCGTTCAAAGAAATCTTCGAGCTGAGCTTGCTTTTTGGGTTCGGTGGTTAAAATTCGGTAATCGTCGTTGGTAAAACCCAGTGGCAGCGCCCTGAATCGTTTGACATCGCCGCGTGTGACCGTCTCGAGAATGCTTGGGGAAATTTTCAGCTCCTTGCTCGATTCCAGAAACTCGAGGTTGGATTGTTCGGCAAGGATTCGGTAGAGTTCGGTTTCGTTTAAGATGTTGGCTGCCAGCAAAATTTCGCCCAATCGTTCGTGGGTGTTGCTTTGGGTTAACAGCGCCGCCTGAAGTTCGTCTTTGGTCACGCGTTTGAGCGCCCGAAGGCGTTGTCCGAGCAATTCTTGTTTGCTGTCTTTGGGAAAAGCTGGAATGGGCAGGCGCAATTCTGGGTAATAAAGCGCCAGCGCCCAGCGAAAATGCTCGCGCAAGACCTGATGAACGACCACTTTGCACCCTGTTGTATTTTCGACGGTTTCGATCAGTTTTGAATCGAGCGGGTAAATAAACCCGACGTGCAAGGTGTTATCGCCACTTCGTTTGAGCGGCAAGGCATTCCATTGCTGGGCGTGATAACCACTAAAAATATGTTTCATTTCCGAGGTTGGCGCTGGACATTTGCGCAAATCGGCGATTGGCAACTCGAGTTCTTCCTGCAATCGGTACAGCATGGCTTGTTCGGTGATGTACCCCAGTTCAATCAACGAATCGGCGAGCGGTTCGTTGCTGCTGGCACTTTTGGAAATGGCTTGTTCAAACTGGGTTTCGTTTAACTCGAGCGATGATAACAGAATCGCTCCTAAGCGCCGATCTCCGATGGATAAGATGGGCATGTTTTACAGTTCCTCCGTACCAAACCCGCTTGATGGGCAGATTCTAGCATCAAACCCAGCAGGTCAGCATTGTTATCCACAAGTAAACAAGGGCGTAAACTCAATTATGGCAAAATTTGATGTTCTGATTCAGAACGCTCGAGTCATTGACGGTTCGGGCAATCCGTGGTTTTATAGCGATTTGGGCGTGACAGGCGATAAAATCAGCGCCATCGCCGCAAAAATACCAAAAACTGAGGCTCACCAAACCATTGACGCCACGGGCTTGGTATTGTGTCCTGGTTTTATTGACATTCAAAGCCACAGCATCGTGCCGTTGATGCGTGACGGGCGTTGCCTCGGTAAAATCACCCAGGGCGTGACGCTCGAGGTGATGGGCGAGGGTTGGACGCCTGCGCCATTTGGTGGCGAGATTGCAGAGCCGTTCTCGAGCAGCAGCGTGCTGCCTGAGGAATGGCATGATCGCGCTCGAGGCTGGAAGAATTTTAAAGACTGGCTCGAGTTTATGGAGGGCAAGGTCAGCCCCAATGTTGCCTCGTTTCTGGCGGGTGGCACGCTGCGCGAGTACGCCTGCGGAATGCGCATGGGTGCGGCGGATGCCAGTGAACTCGAGGTCATGCGCCGCGTGATGGCGGACGCCATGACAGACGGCGCAATGGGCGTGGCGTACGCCCTGATTTACCCGCCGGATGAATTTGTCAGCACCCCAGAAATCATTGAAGTTTGTAAGGTCGCCGCCAGTTTTGGCGGGCTGTACATCACCCACATGCGCTCCGAGGGTGATGGCTTGCTCGAGGGTGTGAAAGAGACTTTGGAAATTGCTCGAGCCGCCAAAATTCCAACCGAGATTTATCACCTCAAAGCCAGCGGTGAACGCAACTGGTACAAAATGCCCGAAGTGCTGGCGATGATCCGTGACACTCGAGCATCGGGTCTTGATGTGACCGCCGACATGTACCCCTATCCCGCCAGTGGCACGGGTTTGGACGCCATTTTACCAACCTGGGTCAGCGCCCAGGGCAAATTCTGGGACAACCTCGAGAATCCAGAAATAACCGCCAAAATCAAAGCCGATATTCTCGAAGGACACGGCGACATGAACACGTCACGACCCGAAATCATCATGCCGATTGGATTCAGAAAACCCGAGAATCAAAATTATGTCGGCATGAAATTATCAAAAATTGCCGCCGCCAGGGGGACAGATTGGGTTGATTGCGTGTTCGATCTGTTGCGCTCAGAACGTCAACGCATCGGCACGGTCTACTTCACGATGAGCGAAGAAAATCTAAAACTTCAACTGCTCGAGCCTTGGGTCAAAATCTCTTCGGACGCCGGCGGACACGACCCGAGCACCGCCAGCGAAGCCGTTCATCCTCGAGGTTACGGCACGTTTCCCAGGGTGCTTGGCAAGTACGTGCGCGAAGAGAAACTCCTCAGTCTCGAGGAGGCAATTCGCAAAATGACCAGCAGCGTGGCAAAACGGCTTTCAATTCCTGACCGTGGACGGCTCGAGGTTGGTTGTTACGCGGATTTGGTGTTGTTTGACCCCGAAACGGTCAGTGACCTGGCAACTTTTGAAAAGCCGCATCAACTCTCGGTGGGCATCGAACACGTTTGGGTCAACGGCGTGCGGGTACTCGAGCATGGACGGCACACTGGGGCGCTGCCAGGGCGGTTTGTTCGCGGGGCTGGTTTTCTCAGAACTTGACCGTGGATTGTTTTCAGACTGAAATCGAAATTGTTCGCTCGAGCTTCAAGAACGAAAAAGGCTTTTTACAGCGCATTCAAAACCATTCGCGATTCTTTTACACGCGTCAGAAGCGGTTTTGCAATTGTTTGAAGCTCGAGTTTTGTGGTTTGGTGGTGGCTCGAGTCATCAATAAAACTCCCTTCTCTTCTGGGAGAGAAGGCGACCCCGCCCGCAAGGTGCACGTTTGGGGTCAAGAAGGGTCGAGGAGAAACTATAGCGCGTTCAGTGCCGTTCTCAATTCCTGCGCACGCGTCAGCAGCGGTGCGATGGCTTGCTGGTCTTGCATTTGCGCCTCGAGATTCATGATTGCCCCAGCGTGAATGTGATGCTCGTCGGGATTGCCGAACAAACTGTTGAGCACATCAAATTCTTCTTGACTGCGAAGGCTGGCGTCGGCACGGAACATTTCCAAGTACGTCCATTGAAATTGCGGTTCTGAAACTTGCCCCGCAATAAAACCGTCGAGCAATTTCTTGTAAGGCTCGAGGTTCGATTTCGCGCCAGTTGCCGCGACGTTTTCGCCTTCAACGGCAGGCAAGTACGCTTCAAACCGTGGCTCGAGGTTTTCTGGGGTGATGTTCCAGTTGTCGAGGTCAAATTTGGCTTCACCCTCACGAAACAAAATCAGTTGAGGGCTTTGGTGCGTGATGCCCGTCCGAGCCTCGACGTGGTTGCTGGCTGGTCGCGCCTCGACCACGCGAATGATGCCGACTGGCACATCTTCACGGTCACGCAGCAGTTTTTCGATGTTGCCCCAACCTTGCATGGTTTTGTGGCAAGTCCCGGCTTTAAAAATCGCGGCGGTGGGGTACTGGGCAACGAAACCGTCTACGTCTTCTGGTGTGCGCAGTTCAAACATTCTGTTTTGTAAGCTCATGGTGTCCTCCGTCAAACCCGAGTCTCGAGTTTGGGCTTTCCTGTGTTGCATTGTGCCGCATTTTTTGGGTTAACACCGTTAGCGGGACAACATCTTTCAAACTCGAGTTTCAAAATGTTGTAGCCTAATTTATGGAAACAGTCATCAAGAATGCGCGGTTGACGGGTTGGAGCGACACCACCGATATTGGCATCGAGGGCGGGCAGATTGTGGCGCTCGAGCCGAATCTGCACGGAGACTCTGAACTTGACGCCGAGAACAACCTGGTCAGCTCAAGTTTCCTCGAGATTCACATTCATTTGGACGCGATCTTGACCGAGGGCGACCCGCGCCCAAACGCGAGCGGGTCGTTGTGGGAAGGCATCGCCATCTGGGCAGAACGCGTCAAACGCCTGACGCCTGCCGACATTCGCGCTCGGGTCCTGAAAGCGCTGCCGTGGTTTGTGGCGCACGGCGTGACCCACATTCGATCTCACGTGGACGTTTGCGACCCGAACCTGACCGCCATGAAAACCCTGCTCGAGATTCGGGAAGAGGTACGGGACTTGATTGACATTCAACTCGTGGCGTTCCCACAACTTGGGATTTACAGCTTTGAGGGCGGTGAAGAACTGATGCGCCGCGCCATCGAAATGGGTGCAGATGTCGTCGGCGGCATTCCGCATTACGAAATCACCCGCGAGTACGGCGTGCAAAACGTCAAATTTGCCCTCGAGTTAGCCAACCAACACGCTTTGCCCGTGGACATTCACTGCGACGAAACCGACGACGAGCAATCACGGTTTCTCGAGACAATGGCAGCCGAAACCATCCGCCTGAAAATGGCTGGACGCGTGGCAGCATCGCACACCACAGCCATGCACTCGTACAACAACACTTACGCCGACAAAATCATCAAAAACGTGGCTCGAGCGGGCTTGCACGTGATTTGCAATCCGCCAGACAACAGCGTTTTACAGGGACGTTTTGACCATTACCCGATCAGGCGCGGATTAACCAGGGTGAAAGAACTTCTGGCGGCTGGCGTGAACGTGGCGGCAGGACATGACAGCGTGATGGACCCCTGGTATCCGATGGGTTGCGGCGACCCGCTCCACACGGCTTTTGTGCTGCTGCATTACGGTCTAATGTCAGGGCAAGTTGACCGCGCACACCTCTTCCCGATGCTCTCGAGCCGAGCCGCAGCCGTTTGGAACAATCAACTCGTGCGTGGGCACGATGGACTCGAGGGGCATGGTGTGGCGGTGGGCAACGAAGCGAATTTGATTGTCTGGTCTGTGCCAACCGAAGACGATGCAATTCGGACTGTTCCACCAAGGCGTTATGTGCTGAAACGCGGGAAGGTTGTGGCACAGACGCCATCTCAAACCACGAAAGTCATGGGGGAAGAAATCAAATTTTTACGGTGATGAAAGCAAATTCTTACGGGGATGAAAGCAAATTCTCGAGGTTTACTTCAATAGCTAAGGAATTGGGATTTAATAACTTCCCGATTTCGTGGGAAGGGTGAACACAAGGTTCACCCCTACAGGACAATGTTTTTTCGTAGGGGCGCTGCTTGCTGCGCCTTGCCTTTACGGAAGTTATTTCCGACCAATTCCTAAATTGAGAATAGAACACTGGTCTGAAGGTATAGAACGGTTGTCAGAATTGTAAATTGCCATTTGAGAGTAATAAATTTGTATGTGGTCCAGCAATCATCAGCAAAACGGATTTCAAGCAATTTGTGCTTTTTTCTCACGAAGGCGTTTGAGCAATTCAATCCGTCCAAGTTTGGTTCGTTCTCGTATTAAGCGCAAACGTCGTTCGTTTTGCTCGGGGGACAGGCGCAAATGCACAACGCATCAATTCTGGCAATTGCGCGTCGCTGGGTTCAAAATCGGGGTCTGCAAGATTGATTTTCCCATCCATGCAACACGCATACCCGCAAAATCTGAGTTATTCTCGAGTCGTGCCAGATTTACCAGCGCTTTTAAACAACCAACCCAAACTCGAGGAATTGTTGCAGCTTGCTCGAGAAAAACGCGTGACCCTCGAGCAAAACCCGAGCACAACGGCTTACCGATTGGTGAACTCGAGCGGAGACGGAATTCCAGATTTGAGCGTAGATTTTTTTGCTGGAGTGCTCATAGCAAGTTTGTACATTGAGCTTTCCCAAAAACAGGAAAACGTGTTGCTCGAGGTGCTGATGGGAGTATTTCAACCCATTTCGATTTACTTGAAACGCCGCCCCAAAGAGGCTCGGCATGTGGCGAATGTGGCTCGGGATTCGCTCGCGCCCGACGCGCCAGCTTGGGGTGAACGAACCGATGAAATTGAAATTCTCGAGAATGGCGTGAAGTATGTCATTCGACCTGGCGGGGATTTGAGCGTGGGTTTGTTCCTCGACATGCGCGAACCGAGGGCGTGGCTCAAGCATCATGTGGCTGGAAAAACGGTGCTCAACACGTTTGCTTACACGTGCGGCTTTGGTCTGATTGCCAGTTTGAACGGCGCTGCTCGAGCGGTCAATCTTGATCTTTCACGGCGGGTGCTGGAATGGGGAGAAGAAAATTACTGTTTAAACCGTCTCGAGCCAAAGCGTTTTGATTTTATTTCGGGCGATGTTTTTGATTGGTTCAACCGTTTCTCGAGGCGTGAGGATAAATTTGATGTGCTGATTCTTGACCCGCCCAGTTTTGCAACCTCGAAACGAACGCGATTTTCGGCGGCAGCAAATTATGATGAACTTGTCGAACTTGCCGCCAGCATCGTCGCGCCTGATGGTTTGCTGCTGGCGTGTTGCAATAACGCCCAACTTTCCAAACGCGCTTTTTACGCGCAAATCAAAACAGGTTTGAAACGTGCGGGTCGTGGTTTTAACCTGCTCGAGAGTTTGGGGCAGTCCAAAATCGATTTCCCAACGCTCGATCACCTCGAGTCTCCATTGAAAGTATTTGCTTTGGAACTCTAAGACTCATTAAAATGACCGTATGTCCGTCAAACTGGTCGAAACGCTTGGTATCCATGAGGGTTCTTTGGTTGGTTTGCTCAACCCGCCCGAACGTTTTTACGAGGCATTGCAACCGCTACCGCCACGGGTGGAAGTTTTTTTGCGGCTCGAGGGACGCTTTGATGTGGTGATCGCGTTTTGTCAGACGCGTTTGGAACTCGAGGAGGTTTTTCCGAAAATTCATGCGGCGTTGCGGGCGCATTCGGTGGTCTGGATTGGGCATCCAAATCCGTTAACCGAACTGAGTTCGGACTTGAACGAGGATCGTGGTTGGGTCAGTTTGCACCGTGCGGGTTACAAGCAGGGCGAGGTGCATAAACTGAACAGGTTGTGGACGATTCGTGAATGGCGTCTTGCAGAAACGCTGGCACACCTTGGACGCGGCGCGGTCAAACCAAAAGAGTAAATTTCGGGCGTTTCGCTGCTAACAGAATTCGGGTAGAATGCTGGCATGAGCCAACCCAATTTGTTCGACGCGCCCGATTCAGAACAACAAATAGATTCCGAGGTTGAGATTTACCTCGCGGAACACGGGATTCCTGACCCAAGCGAAAACCTCGAGATTCCAGCACCAAAAGTGGTGGGCAGCACCAAACCCAAACGCGTCACTTTAATTGACGGTCATGCACTGGCGTACCGTTCGTATTTTGCGCTGCAACGTTCCTCTGGCAGCTTGAGCACCTCGAAGGGCGAACCGGTCCAAGCCATTTATGGTTTTCTGAAAACCGTCATGCGGCACGTCAAAGCTGGTGTCAAAAAAGGAACTCGGGAGGGTGCGGTGATCGTGGTTTTTGACCCGCCCGTGAAAACCTTCAGGCACGAGGCGTTCGAGAATTACAAGGCGGGTCGTGCCGACACCCCAGACGACCTGCACGAACAAGTCCATAAAATCAAACAAATTGTCGATTTGATGGGATTATTGCGCCTGGAAGAACCTGGGTACGAGGCAGACGATGTGATCGGCACGCTGGCAACCCGAGCCGAGGCGGACGGCATTGAGGTGCGAATTTTGACTTCTGACCGCGATGCGTACCAGTTGCTGTCCGAAACCGTCAAGGTGATCGCCAGCGACGACCGCGAAGTTGGACCAAGTGAGGTCTTCGAGAAATACGGTGTACGTGTGGATCAATGGGTTGATTACCGTTCTTTAACGGGTGACTCGAGCGATAACATTCCTGGAGCGCGAGGGATTGGTCCGAAGGGTGCGCAGAAGTTGCTCGAGAAGTACGGTTCGCTCGATTATATTTTGGCGAATCTGGACAAAATTGAACCCGCCAAGGATGCGCAAAAAATTCGGGACAGTTTTGAGAATGTGCTGATGAGCAAGGAACTCTCGAGAATCGTGACCGACATGGATTTCGAGGCAGATTTTATCAAAGCCAATGTTTTTGCGCCCCAAGATGGGCTGCGTGAAGCGCTGGCGGAACTCGAATTTTTTAGTTTGATCAAGGATTTGGATTTGGGCGCGGTTGCACTCGAGACCGTGCCAGCCAGACCAGCCCAGGTTTTTACCAAGCTCGAATGGCAAAAACCAGAATCAAATGCGGTTTGGGGGTTCACCCTCTCGAGCGATTTTGCCTCGAGCGCCGATTTGAAAGCGCTGGCGTACAGCGACCCCAATGTTGAAAACGGCGTGCGAGAAGCCGAAAATCCGAACTTTGAGCTTTTTGCAGACTTAAGCGAAATCCATGCCTTTGACGCCAAATCCCTGGCGGTTCATGCCATCATGAACGGCGTCAACCTCGAGCCTGGCGACGACCCGCTGTTAATGGCTTACGCCCTGGACACCACCAACGTGAACGCCAGCGTTATTTCCAAGCGTTACCTCGAGCATGAGTGGGCGAAAGACGCACCCAGCCAAGCCGCGATGAGCGCCGCACTGATTCAAAAACTTCGGGACATGTTCACCGATGAACAAAAAAAGCTTTACGAAAACCTCGAGATTCCAACCAGCAAGGTTCTGGCACGGGTTGAAGCCACGGGCATTCGGATTGATGCGGCGCAATTCAAAACCATGTCAGACAGTTTTCAAACCCGCATCAAAGAACTCGAGCTGGAACTCTGGGAACTGGCGGGCGAAGAATTCAACCTCAACTCTCGGGATCAACTCGAGAAAATCTTGTACGACAAACTGCAACTCGCCTCGGGCAAGAAAACCAAAGGCACGGGCAAACGCAGCACCGCCGCCAGTGTGCTCGAGGGACTGGTTGACGAGCACCCAATCATCCCGAAGATTCTCGAGTACCGCGAGATTGCCAAACTCAAAGGCACGTACCTCGACCCGCTGCCGTTAATGGTCAATCCAAAAACCAATCGTTTGCATACAACCTATTCTCAAGTTGGCACGGCGACGGGACGCATCTCGAGCCTCAACCCGAACTTGCAAAACATTCCGATTCGGACCGAAGTCGGGCGCGAAATTCGCAAAGGATTTATTGCCAGTGAAGGCATGAAGTTAATCAGCGCCGATTACAGCCAGATTGAACTGCGAATTCTGGCACACATCACCAAAGAACCCGCGCTGCTCGAGAGTTTCAGATTAAACGAAGACATTCACCGCCGCACCGCCGCCGGGATTCTGGGCATTCCGCTCGAGGAAGTCACCAAAGACCAGCGAAGCGGTGCAAAAGCGGTCAATTACGGCATTTTGTACGGCATGGGCGCACACCGATTAAGCCGCGATGAGGGCATTTCTTACGAGATGGCGAAAGACTTTATTGCCAAATACTTTGAAGCCTACCCTGGCATCAACGGCTATCTCGAGACGACCAAAGCCTTCTGTCACGAGCACGGTTACGTCGAAGATTTACTGCACCGTCGGCGCTACATTCCCGAGATCAACTCGAAAGTCTTCATGGTGCGCGAAGCTGCCGAACGCGCCGCGATCAACATGCCGATTCAAGGCACGAGCGCCGGCATTATCAAATACGCCATGATTTACCTCGAGCCTCAACTCGAACCGTTTGGCGCAAGAATGCTCTTGCAAGTGCATGACGAACTGGTGCTCGAGAGTCCAACCGAGCATGTTGAGGTGGTCAGTAAAATTGTTGAGGACACCATGAACAATGCTTTTGCACTTGACGTGCCGCTTGGGGTTGGGGTGGGCATTGGGGATTCCTGGTACGACGCGAAATAGGGTTTCGCGGTAGACTAAAACGTCATGAACGCCCTCGAGTCATTCCTGCTTGGAATCACCCCAGCCAAAGACCTGCCTGTTGGGTCAATGACCGATTTCAGGTTGTTGCCCTTGATTTACTCGAGCTTGCCCGCAGACCATCCCGAAAAACCCAAGTTCCGCAATGCATTCTTGGCGTCCACAGCCCGTCATGCCAAAATTAAATCGCATGTGCTCGAGTTGGTACGCGCTTGGAATGCGGCTGGGATTGTGCCGATGTTGTTCAAGGGTTTTATGTTGGCAGAATTTGTTTATGACTTGCCAGCGATTCGTTTTTACGGCGATGTGGACATGATTATCAAGGAATCCGAGGCGGCTCGAGCGGCAAAAATCGCCAAAGAACTTCCTGGTTGGGTTGAGACTTGGAATCGCACTGACACGGTGCTGCCCAACGTTCACGAGGAAAGCCATTTGTTCACCACCGACCACAGCGTGCGTTTGGACTTGCATCGTTTTGCACTGCACACGTTTACTTCTGCCAGAAATGCGCAGCGTTTGACGAATGAAATGTGGTCAAGCTCGAGCCAAGTGACTTGGGAGGATTGTCAGGTCGCGTTGCCAGCATTTGAAGATGCGGCACTGATGGGCGTTGTGCTTTCGAGAATGTGGGATGAAGCCCCAGGCATAAAACCACATGATG
>JAYTKL010000537.1:0-29601 GCA_043730305.1 Deinococcales bacterium
CAAACTCCCCAGTGACATCTCAGAACGTCGGGTATTTATTGTCGATCCAATGCTGGCAACTGGCGGCAGCGCTGTTGATGCGATAGCCGAACTGAAAAAGGCGGGCGCGTCAAACATCAAACTCCTTAATATCATTGCTGCGCCAGAAGGGGTGGCTCGAGTTCAGGAGGCACATCCAGATGTTGAAATTGTGGTTGCGGCGCTCGATTCGCACCTGAACGACCATGCGTATATTGTGCCTGGGCTTGGCGATGCGGGTGACAGAATTTACGGAACCAAATAAAAAGCAGCATGAGAACTTCTTTCATTTTCTCGAGTAGAATTACGGCGTGACTGAGTTCTTAAAAATGCTTGGCGTGTCTGGGGCGCTCGAGGTTGGCTTGCTGCCGGTAATGGCGATTTTTTTAACGGCAATTTTGGTGACTTGGTTTTTTGTGCCCAGGGTGCGAGAGTTCGCCGTGGAAAAAAGCTTGGGCGACAAGCCCAATGAACGGCGTTTGAACAAGGAAATCCTGCCCAATCTTGGTGGCCTGACCGTCTTTGCGGGTGTGATTGCGGCGCTGATCGTGGCAATTGCTTTAAAACCTCTGATTTTGGCGACGGTCAATGTGCAGGTGCTGGCTATCGTTCTGGGTGGCGCGATTTTGGTGCTTATTGGTTTTATTGACGACCAATTCGAGTTGCCCAGCATGTTTAGGCTTGGCGTACAGTTCTTGTGTGCGGGTTTGTTGGTCGTCAACGGCATCCGAATTGACATCAGCTTTTTGCCAATCTGGGCAGACACCGCGTTAACGCTGTTCTGGGTGGTTGGCATCACCAACGCGGTCAATCTTCTGGACGGCATTGACGGCAACGTTGGCGGCTTGGGCTTCATCAGTTCCATCTGTCTGCTTGCCCTCAGCGCTCAATTTTCCACTCGAGCCGCCGCGACCCTTATTCTGGCGGCACTGGCTGGGGCGTGCCTTGGGTTTTTGCGCCATAATTTTAATCCCTCGAGAATCATTCTGGGTGATGCGGGTGCAACTTTTATTGGTTACACGCTGGCAGCCGTGTCTGTTTTGGGCACGGTGAAAATTGCGGCGTTTGCCAGTTTGCTTGCTCCCGTGGTTATTTTGCTCGTTCCAATTATCGACACGACCCAAGTTGTTGTGAAGCGTTTAATGCGTGGTGTGCGTCCCGATACCCCAGGCAAAGACCATTTGCATCATTTGCTGTTGAAACGAGGTTTTGACCAACGCCGCAGCGTCCTGATTTTGTGGGGTGCAACCCTGGCACTAAACGTGGTTGGCATGGTCTTACAACACGCCCGTCCCTTGGTTATTTTGGTTACGGTTGTCGGTGTGGTCATGATGCTGGCTTTTGTCGCGCAAGTGCGGCTTCGGGAAGTCAAGCTCGAGGCAAAAAAAGCGCTTGTCAATCCAAATTCTTAAACTCGAGTTTTCAAGGAGTGTGAAGGTATCAGTCAGTTAAAGCGTGTGATGGTGGCGTTTGGTACACGTCCCGAGGCAATTAAAATGGCTCCAGTCATTTTGGCGCTACGCGAAAATCCCTTGCTCGAGGTGAAGGTTTTGAGCACGGGTCAGCAGCGTCAGCAGGTCGAGGACGGTTTAAAGATTTTTGGCATTGTGCCCGACGATGATTTGCAGGTCATGACCGAGCGCCAAACCCTGCCTGGTTTGATGGGTAAAATTGTGCCTGCCGCCGCCGATAAATTGCGCGAATTGAAGGCGGATTACGTGCTGGTTCACGGCGATACGCTCACGTCTTTTGCGGTGGCGCTGGCAGCTTTTTTCGAGCAGATTCCTGTTGCCCACGTTGAGGCGGGACTTCGTTCGGGCAGTATGCGCGAACCCTTCCCAGAAGAAGCAAACCGCAAGCTGACCAGCGTCATCACCGACCTGGACTTGCCGCCAACCAGGGGATCAGCCGAGAATCTCTACAAAGAGGGTAAAGGTAGCTCAAGCGTGGTGGTGACGGGTCAAACTGAGGTCGATGCGGTGTTGTTCGCCAGCACCAGGGGGGTTGCGCCCGAACTTCCAGTTGGTAAACGCATTGTGACCGTGACCATGCACCGCCGCGAGAACCTGCCCGTGATGCGCGAACTTGCGGCAGCTTTGGCTCGAGTTGCCCACATGCACCCGGACACGCATTTCGTGATTCCAGTTCATCTCAACCCAGCCGTGCGCGAAGCCATTTACCCAGAACTCGAGAATGTTTCAAACTTCAGTTTGCTCGAGCCGCTCGAGTTTGGGGCGATGGCGGCTTTAATGGCTCGCTCGAGTTTGCTGGTGACGGATTCGGGTGGAGTGCAAGAAAGCGGGGCTACTTTGGGTGTGCCTGTGGTGGTGCTTCGCAACGTCACTGAACGCCCAGAGGGTTTGGTGGCGGGTGTCCTCAAACTGGCTGGCACAACGGGTGAGGGCGTGTTTAATACCGTCAACGAACTGCTCTCGAGCGAAGATGCTTTAAACGCCATGCGCGGCAAACCCAATCCTTACGGTGACGGACAAGCCTCGAGACGCGTGGCTGAGGCGGTGGCGTGGAAACTTGGTTTGGGTGATAGACCAAACGACTGGCAGTAAAGATTCTTGCCCACGCAGGCTCGAGATTCACAGTCAACTTGAATCTCGAGTTTTACAAATTTTGTATCGTTGTGGCAATACAAAAAGAACCTCGAGAGACCGAAATTTCGGTCTCTCGAGGTTTGACTGCGAATTTCAGTTTGAGCTTATGAATTTAAAGGACTGTAACGGTGGGTGAATCTGTTGCTGTATCACCGTTGCTGTCGGTTGCTGTAATAGTGATGGTGTATGCGCCAGCGGCTGCGTAAGTATGCGATGCTCCGGCGGCAGGTAGGGTGAGACTATCTCCGAGTGTGAGGTCACCCCAATCTACTTCAAGATCGGTCAATTCTGTTCCTGCGGCTGGCGTGGCGGTAATACCAATTGAATACAAGTTACCAACGGTAGCAGCTCCAGTGCCAATCGAGGATACGGTGGTTGTCAGGCTACAGGCAAGCGCTGAAACTAGGCAAACAGGCGTGTTGCTGGTCAGAATGTTTGTGACCCGTTGTTGCGTAGTTACAGTTATGGCTGTGTCGTCACCGACCAAAAAGACTTCATCGGCATTGATGGCGGTTGCTCGAGCGTCTGCGGCGGCTGTTGTATCGCCCAAACCACGGGTGACTCGAGTGCTGAGCGTATCGTCTGCCAGCACAAAGTCTGCTTTGAATTTATAGGCGGCATTCACGTTTCCGTCTGGTAATTTGTAAGCAATGGTGACCGTGCCTGTGCCACCTGCGGCAATGGCTCGACCACCAGTGGAATTGCGAGCGACGAAGCCGTATTGCAAAATGCTATCTAATGCGGTGATGGTGCTGGGCACAAGGGCAAGTGCTTGGGTGGTCAGAACTTGGGTATCATTGACGTTAAACGCTTGAAAATCGGCATTGTTAATGTCGATGGTTGGGTTTGGAATGCCAGCATCTGTTTTATGGATCGGCAGCAAGCTTTGGGCATTGCTGGCGGTTGCTCCACCGTTAAAGTTAACCATACCTTCAATGGCTGTTCCACCAATACCAAAGCCATTTTTGTGGTAAGCGTGTAAGGTCAAGTTGGTGAAAGCAGTGGCAGTATTGTTGGTCACTGGAAATCTTGCGCTGAGGTAACGGGTGTTGGTGTTAGTGTCATTGAAAGTGACGAAGGTTGGCGTTCCAAATGTGACGGCATTGTCTGGCAGCGCCGCACGAGGTGAAATGTGGACGCTTGAGCTTCCAGCATCGGCACCAATGCCAAGTGATAGCGTGCCCAGGACTTTGATGGCGGTTGGTTGGGTGTTGAGGTTTGGTGTTTGTGAGCACGAAACAGCCAGGAAAATCGGCAAAATCCAGGAAACAATTTTCAGGTTCATATTCCAAGCTCCTCTGGGTTGAGGCTGACCGAATCGTCTAAAAGGGAGGGGAATGGTTGTACCAAACCGATTGACAGCCCAATTCCGGCGGTCAAGGCACGGTAATCCTGATGCACCTCGAGTTTGGGGGTTTGATACACTTTTTGCGCGGGGCGTGGGGTTTGACTTGTCGTATCGCTGGATTTGATGTTCATGGTGACTCCTTTGTCGTAACACGATTAAATTGCTGTCAACTTCAACATTCGGCAGCGTGAAGTCCAAGTCTTCCGTACTTAAATTGTTCACACAGTTCTAAGCGTAACTTGTGAAGCTGAATTTAAAGCCATCTTTTTTAATTAATGCTCTGACTAAGACAATCTATACTTCGTGTAAATTGTTAAGATCTAAGTCGTAAATCAGGAATCTGTTGATATGTTTATAAACTCAAGTCTATAAAGCTTATTGTGAATTTTAGCCTATATTTCCCCAAATCAGTGTTGTCGCTGTCGCGGCTCACCAAGATAAAGCCTTCATTCAAGCCCAGGGAAAATTGGGACTCGATTCGTTTTAAAGCCAAGTTTGCCTTGATAAGCGCTTCAAATAAAACAAGCCATGCGCCCAAGACCCTGGTGAACAAGTCTAGGACGCACGAAAACTGACCTGTGAACATTTCACGAGATTTCAAAATGAATGACGCAGTTCTTGCCCGTCAGGTGCGTTTTGGGATCAAGAAGCGATCCCGCCCGTCAGGTGCGTTTTGGGATCAAGAATTGCGTCAACGGATATGCAAGGCGCTGTAAAACGTGCCGTTAAAAGCTCGAGTGAGAATCAATCAAACTTAGGACAAGCAAACTCGAGAGACAATTTGTGGTCGTCTCTCGAGCATTTGAAGTGCAGCTAAAGGTTTAGTTTAGAAGCATGGGGCGAGTGTTGTTGCTGAATTTCGCAAAATAGCCGCTGTGAGAGTGGTGCTGAAGTCACTCGAGTTGTTGTCCGTATCGGTGCAACCGTTGCTCGCACGTTTTACAGAATTCGTGGTTGTACCAGCAGTTGTTGTACTGGCAGTCTCGAAGTTGTTCACCGCACCATACCCAACCAAGTCAACCACATTGGCAAGTTGGGCAGCAGTGCAAAGGGCTGCTCCACAAGGGATGGCTGTAGTATTGACAGCAAGTGCCAGTTTTCCAACGGAGTTACTTAAACCAGCAGTGGCGATGGCAAGTTCTTGAGTAAGAATGTCTGCGCCAGGACCGGTGTTAGTGGTCATTCTGATCAAGTAGTACCCACCTGCTGGAATTGAAACAGCCGTGAGATTGGCTTGGATTGAACCCGCAGCGAAAGCGCCTGTAGCAGAGCCGTATTGCAATGACCAACCGGTAACATCAATACTTGTGTCACTGGCGTTAAACAATTCGACAAAATCAGCACGGAATGTAGCGCCAGCAGCACCACCTTGAGTATAGAACTGGCTGATCACAATGCCTGGGGTCACAAGAATGGTTTTGGTGGCTGTGGCGGTTGTGCCATTGGAATCGGTGATCGTGACCGAAATCGTCTTGCTGCCTTTTGTCGCGTAACGGTGCGTTGTCAGGCTATCAACAGCGCTGCCATCACCCCAGGTGACAGCGGTTGTGGTAACAGTAGCGCCTGGTGTGGTTGGTGTGATCGTCAAAGTGTACAGGCTGTAGGTTGGGTTGAGTGAATTGTTCACCACAACTCGAGGATTGCCGCTCAAGCTTACAGTTGGTACGCCATTGCTGACGGTTACGGACTGTGTTGCGCTGGCGGTGGCAGTGTTGGTATCGGTTGCTGTGACAGTGATCGTCTTTGCACCAGTGGTGGTGAAGGTATGTGTTGCACTGGTGGCACTTGTTGCCAGTGTTTGTACAGCACTACCATCGCCCCAATCAACGGTCAAACTCGAGAGTGTTGAGCCTGCGGCTGCGGCTGCGGTAATGCTTAAGCTGTACGAAATGCCTTTGGTGGCTGTTGCACTGCCTGAAACGCTGACGGTTGGTTGTGAAAGGCTAACAGTCACGCCTTGCGTTGCACTTGCCGTTGCCGTGTTGGTGTCGGTTGCGGTAACGGTAATGGTTGGTGTACCAGCAGCGGTGAAGGTGTGTGTGGCGCTTGTGGCGTTTGTGGCGAGCGTTTGTACCGCACTGCCATCGCCCCAATTAACCGTCAAACTCGAGAGTGTTGAACCAGCGGCTGGCGCGGCAGTAATGCTCAAGTTGTAAGAAACACCTGTATTTGCTGTTGCGCTTCCCGATGCGCTTACGGTTGGTTGTGACAAGTTGACAGTGACAGCTTGAGTTGCTGTTGCACTTGCAGTGTTGGTGTCGGTTGCGGTGACCGTAATGGTCTTTGCTCCAGCAGCGGTGAAGGTGTGTGTCGCACTCGTAGCACTCGTTAACAGAATTTCATCTGCGCCACCATCACCCCAGTTGACTTTCAAACCTGAAAGGCTCGAGCCTGCTGCGGGTGCGGCGGTTATGTTCAGGGTGTACGAAACACCGGTGCTGGCGGTGCTGCTGCCTGAAACACTCACGGTTGGTTGTGACAGACTGACGGTGACAGCTTGAGTTGCTGTTGCCGTTGCAGTGTTGGTGTCGGTTGCGGTGACGGTGATGGTTGGCGTGCCGGCAGCAGTGAAGGTGTGGCTGGCGCTGGTTGCACTTGTTGCCAAGGTGTCTGTGTTTCCATCGCCCCAATTGACACTCAAACCTGAAAGGCTCGAGCCTGTGGCGGCAGTGGCGGCAATGGTCAGTGTGTACGAAACGCCAGTATTTGCCGTCGCTGCCCCTGACGCTGTGACGGTTGGTTGTGACAGGCTGACAGTGACCGCTTGGGTTGCACTGGCTGATGCCGTGTTGGTATCGGTCACAGTGACCGTGATGGTTTTTGCGCCTCCAGTGCTGAAGCTATGTGATGCGCTGGTCGCGTTGGTGGCGAGGGTATCGGTGTTGCCATCGCCCCAATTCACGCTCAAAGCTGAAATGCTCGAGCCTGGAGCAGATGCGGCGGTGATGCTCAGGGCGTAAGAAACGCCTGTGCTGGCAGTGCTGCTGCCTGAAACGCTCACTGTTGGCAGTGACAAACCAACTGTGACCGATTGCGTCGCACTGGCGGTTGCCGTGTTGGTGTCTGTCGCGCTGACGGTGACGGTGCGTACACCAGAAGTCGTGTAGGTGTGGCTTGCACTGGTGGCGCTGGTCGCAAGGCTGTCTGTGTTGCCGTCGCCCCAGTTGACACTCAAGCTCGAGAGTGTCGAACCTGCGGCGGGCGCGGCGGTAATGCTCACTGAGTAGGAAATACCAGTGTCAACCGTGGTGTTACCCGAAACGGTGACGGTGGGTTGTGAAAGACTGACGGTGACACCTTGGGTGGCGCTGGCGGTTGCGGTGTTGGTGTCGGTTGCTGTGAGGGTAATGGTTGGTGTGCCTACAGCCGTGAAGGTGTGTGTGGCGCTGACAGCGCTGTTGGACAATGTTTCAAGCGCACTTCCATCGCCCCAATCCACTTTCAAACTCGAGAGTGTTGAACCTGCGGCAGGTGCGGCGGTGATGCTTAACGTGTATGAAACGTTCGTGCTGGCGGTGGCGCTGCCTGAAATGCTGAGGGTTGGCAGTGGCAAACTGACGGTTACGACTTTGGTTGCTGTTGCAATGGCGGTGTTGGCATCGGTTGCGGTCACTGTAATGTTAGGTGTGCCAACGGCGGTAAAGGTATGTGTTGCACTGGTGGCATTTGTTGCCAGTGTTTGTACGGCACTTCCATCGCCCCAATCAACTTTTAAAGTTGAAAGGCTCGAGCCTGCGGCAGGGGCGGCGGTAATGCTTAAGCTGTAAGAATCACCTGTGAGGCTGCTTGCATTGCCAGTGACACTCACGGTGGGTTGTGACAAGCCGACAGTCACGCTTTGTACGGCGCTGGCAATCAAAGTGTTGGTGTCGGTTGCCGTCACAGTAATGGTTGGTGTTCCAGCAGTGGTAAAGGTATGAGTTGCGCTGAGGGCAGATGTTGCAAGGGCTTCAACAGCGCTGCCATCGCCCCAATTGACGCTCAATCCCGAAAGTGTTGAGCCTGCGGCAGGTGCAGCCGTAATGTTGAGTGTGTACTGTACCCCAGTGTTTGCGGTGTTCGCACCGCTAATTGAGACGCTTGGTGCGTCCAGAACGGCAATGTTTTTGGTGGTTGTGACCGTTTGACCAGCAACAGTGCTCGAGTCAGTGGCAGTGACGCTGATCGTGTTTGGATTAATGGTGGAGGTGAAGGTGTGTGTGGCAGTGGTGGTGCTGCCAGGCAGGGTAACGTCTATGGTTCCGTCATTTTCCCAGTCAATTTCGATATCGGTTATGACCGAACCAGCCGAAGGCTCGGCGACAATACCAAGTGTGTAGACAGTATTGGTTGGGGAGTTCGCAGCGCCCGTTAAGCTTAGGGTAGGTGCGCTAAGGCATGCGCCGCCGAGCAAACAGACGGGGCTATTGCTGATGGAAATGTTTTTTACACGTTCTGAGATTAGGGGTAAAGTGGCAATGTCAGTATCGCTGCCAACAAAGAACACTTCACTTGCACCAATTCCATTGGCTCGAGCGATTGCCGCTGCGGTGGTGTCGCCTAAACTACGGGTGACTCGAGTATTAATGAGGTTGGTGACAACGAAATTTGCAACAAATTTGTAGGCTGCGCTGACATTGGCATCTGGAATTCTGTAGGCAATTGTGACTGAGCCTGTAGCGCCAGCGTTAATGGTTCGACTGCTGCCGTTGCGGGCGACGTAGCCGTATTGCAAAACCGTATCGGCATTGGTAATGATGCTTTGCACAACAGCGTCGGTTTTAACGTCTGAGGCTTCGACGGCGGTAAATCCTTGGAAATCGGCTGCTGCCGAATCAATGACTGGGTTTGGAATTCCAGCGTCTGTTTTGTGAATTGGCAACAGGCTTTGCGCACCGCTTGCGGGAGCGCCCACAAAGTTAACAAGTTGTTGAATTGCCGTTCCGCCAACGCTTGCACCGCTTTTATTAAAGGCGTACAAGGTTAAGTTGTCAAAGGCTGTAGCGGTGTTGTTGGTGAGTGGGAAAGTGGCGCTGAGGTAACGGTTGTTGGTGGTTGCGTCTACGAAGTCTACAAAAGTTGGTGTGCCAATGGTGATGGCGTTGTCGGGTAAGGCAGCCCGACTGGAAATTCTGATACTTGAAGCCGAAGCTTTTGTTCCAATGCCAAGTGAAACAGTTCCCAGGACTTTATTGTCTGTTGAAGGGTTGTTTGTTGTTGGAGCAGGTGCTTGAGTGCAGGCAGAAGCTGTGAAAAGCGCTACGATCCAGGCTAAGGATTTGAGTTTCATAAGCCAAGTTCCTCTGGGTTTAAGCCAACCCCATCTGGAATCAAGGACAGGTCACGAAATGGATTTTGGACTGCTCCAATTGGAAATGAAATCCCAGTTGTTTGGTTGTAGACCCCATGAACCTCGAGTTTCGGAGTTTGGTACGGATTTTGCACGGATGATTCGGACTGGTTTGCAGTGCTGATTGTTTGAATTATCATTGGGACTCCCGTGTATCAATTTTGCGCGATTGCTTGAAACGTGGCTTGAATTTTCAGACCATAGCTTACAAATTGAGTCTTTAACACACTCCTGATTCTAACTTAATCTAAACCAAGTTCATAATTCTTCAGTAGTAAAAAGTTGCTGTACTTGTTACCTAGACTTGGTATAATTTGTTTAAGCAAACACTGGTACACTGTCTTATTTTGCTAATTTTTGTACTCGAGTAAACTTCAACTCTGCATCAAAAGCATTGTAAATCTGCACCACCTCATTTCTACGGTTTGGGTTAGGAGACTCGTTTGGTGGGCGAAATATTTGCTCACACAGACGCGTGTCAAAGCGGCGAATATGCAGATTTGGGCGCACAAATTTTACTCACAACGATGCGTCATCGCAAAACTCGAGCTTGGTTTCAAATCACCGTCTCGAGTTCATTTACCATGCTTTTCAGAACTTCAAACCCACGGCGCACAGGTTCTGGACTGTTCATGTCAATGCCTGCCAGTTTTAGGGCATCAATCGGGTATCTCGAGCTGCCTGTTTTTAAGAACTCCATGTAGCGTTTTGCGGCGGCTTCGCCCTGCTCGAGCACATCGCTTGCCAGCGCGTTCGCGGCGGCAATGCCAGTGGCGTACTGGTAAACATAAAAAGGAGCGTACAAATGCCCAAAGTTCATCCAACTCGCACCCAGACGGGTTGCGTCAATTTCCACCGAACCGCCGTAACCGTCACTAAACAATTCGACCAGGCGTTCGCTCAAAAATGGTGCGTTGATCGACCCGCCACGTTCGATGCGTTCATATATTTCACGCTCGAGTTGCGCCAGGGTCGGCATGACAAACAAATAGCGGTGAAAGTTCGAGAATGCCTCCTCGAGCAGCGCCAATTTTGCGGTTTTGTCGCTGGCGGTTTTCAGCAGGTGCGCCCGAACCAGTGCCTGATTGAAGTTGCTGGCAACCTCGGCAACAAACATGCTGTATTCGGTGTAGACCGCCGGTTGGGAAAGGTTACTGAAATACGTGTGCATCGAATGTCCAAGCTCGTGCGCCAGGGTCGAGAGTGAATACAGATCATCCGTCCAACTCATAAAAATAAATGGGTGAGTCCCCTGAGCGCCGCTCGAGTACGCGCCCGCGCCTTTGCCCTGGTTCTGCCCCCAATCGACCCAGCGTTGCTCGAGTAAACCCTTGCGCATCGGTTCGGTGTATTCAGTGCCAAGTGGTTTCATGCCCTCTAAAATCAAATTTGAAGCCTCCAAAAACGTAACCTTGGTGCTTGGCACGAGCGGCGCTGGGGATTCGTAAATCGGGGCGTCGCTGGTGCGTAACCGACCATTCATGGCTTGTTTGCGAAGTCGCCAGTATTTGTGCCAGACGGGACGGTATTCTTTAAAAGTCTCGAGCAGGTTCTCAAAGACACGCATTGGAATGTGATTTTGCGCCAAACTCATTTCCAAACTCGAGCCGTAATGTCTGGCTCGAGCTTTAAAGACATAACTTTTGACGCTGCCCTGCAAGGTTGCCGCCAGCGTGTTCTGAAATCCCAAAAAACCATCGGCATACGATTCCCAGGCGGCGCGGCGCAATTCGGCGTTGGTGTCAGACAGGTATTCACCGACGCTCGAGTGCGAGACTTCGACCTCTGCGCCGTCGTGCAAAATGCTTTTGAATTTCATGTCTGCATCGTTCACCGCGCTTGAGATGCCATGCACCGCCCCAAGCGGATCACTGGCTTGCGCCAGCAGCATTTCGACTTCAAAACTGCGCACATGATCGCGCTCAGAACGAAGCTGATCAAAATGATGACGGTACATTTTTAGCTTTGGTTCGTCACCAATCAGTTGCTCGAGTTCTTGAACTTTTAGCGCAATCAATTCAGGACTAAAAAACGCGGCAGCGCCGTTCAATTGCGCCAAAGCCGATGCCACTTGGGCATTCATGCTCGAGTACGTCGTGTTTGTACCCTCGATTGATGACAGCAAACTTGCGTACATGCTGATCTTGTAAGCATCCATCATGACCGCGTCACGAAGCTCGAGAGCCTCAAATAAAACCGTGCCAGATTCGTTTAACCTGCCCGCGTACTTGGCAATTTCGGCTGCCGAAGCGGGCAATGACTCGAGGGCGACACGCCACTGGGTTTCGTTTGAGAATACGGTTTCGACGCTCCAGGTTTTTTCTTTTCCAACTTCACTGCGTTTGGGTAAGCTCATAAGCTCAGTCTACGAAAAATACGGTTTCCAAGTTGTCGCAGAATTGCAACTTTGGCTCGAGCCTTCAATGTTGAATCCTGAGCAAACAAAATCATGGCATTGGTTTAAAATCATGTTTGCGCCTAAACTAAAGCACATGAAAAAACGTTATCTCGTGGCAGCCTTAAGCATCTCGAGCACGCTTCTTGCCGCCGTCGCCCAGAACACCCAACCCACCATGTCTGGCTTGCTGCTCGGTTTGCGCCAGGACAACCCAAAAACTGGACGCTCGAGTTACCGCACGCTCTGGATTGCGCCCAATAACGCCAAGGATACGGGGGCAAAACTTCAAGCCCAAGCCCCAGGCATTCTGGTCGCAAGGGACGACGGCTGGTGGCGTGTGGGTGTGGCTCGAGAAAGCATTGGCGCAGGTGGCATTGACGTGATTTTTGCGCATCCAGTTTCAAAACCTGGTTTGAAAGACCTCAAGCACACGCCCAAAGTGAACTGCTCCGAAGAGGAATACGACGGGAATTTTAATTATTCTGAAACCATTTTGTACGTCGGCGCAAAATACATCTCTCACGAAAAACGCGCTCGAGCCTTAAAACCTTGCAGCCATTACGGCAGTTACAACGCGCTCGAGATCAACGAATTTACCCAATTGCAATTTACCCCAGGCGACCACAAACCGTTCACAGTCACGTTCACGCCCGAAAACATCAAACTCTCGAGCTTTGGGCAAGAAGCCAGCGATGCCCAGAATAGTGCCTGGCTTAACGGCATCAACGCACTTTCGGAAGCCGAGGGCGCCAAAGTTGTGAACCAGAAAAAACCCGAAGATGACAACTGGGGCGTGGTTCGGCGGGCGGGTCACTGGATGCTACGCACGGGTTTGAATTCGTCTCTCGAGCGCTACGTGACCTTGGACGTTCCGCCAGAAACCTTACAAGCCGTGGTTGGCGCTCCCGAACCCGAAATCCCTTACCAAGTGATTGCCAAAGATTGGCTGTTTTCACCCAACAAAGACCTGATGGCGGTCATGAAAGCAAACACGCTCGAGCTTTACAAAGTCTGGGGCGGCAAACCCAGCGTCGGAAAAGTTTCGAGCGTTGTGTTAAAACCCAATGAAGCCGTGGTGATGGCACAATGGGCGGTTGGCGACGGACTGAAACGCTGGATCAACGAAGTGCCAAAACTGCTGAGATAATTCTCAAACTCGATTTCAGTGCTCGAGGTACGCGCTTTTATCCTGCGTCAATATGGCTGTTTGCATGTTTGACACGAGTATTTTCAGATCATTCTCGGTGCTGGCAAATCCAAAGCTCGAGCAAGCCAAGAATGCAAAGGCTAACAACACCAATCGTCTCATGGCTCGAGTTTAAGTGTTTAAGGTTTGCAATGCCAGATCAATCGCCTCAGCCAAACCGCCGTCGTCCACGTTTGCCACAATTTTTTTCGCCACCGCTTTGGCATTTGCCGACCCATTGCCCATCGCCACGCCAAAACCCGCACCCGCAATCAATTCCACATCGTTGTCGGCATCGCCAATCATCATCACGTTCTCTAAACCACAACCGTAATGGTTTGCCAACCATTTTGCCGCACCCAACTTGCTCGAGCCTGTTTTGGTGATGCTGGCAAAGACCGTCCCAGGCGACCAGGGCGCTGTCGCAGGGCTGATCTCGAGGTCGGATAAAACTATGGTTAAGGCATGAAATTTCTCCCAGACGCTTTCGTGAACCACCCACTGAACCCGCACGATATGCCCCTCGAGCGCCAGCAAGTCGGTGTGTTTGGGCGTCCAATGCAAGTGCTCGGCATGATGTTTGACCAGCGCATCTTCGCGCTCGAGGTAAAACTCGTCTTCGGTGTAGACCTCGAGCGGCACGGCTTCACGCCTCGAGATTGCCACCAGTTCAAGATACGCACTGCGCGGCAAATCGGCGGTGAAAACAGCTTTCTGCCCAGGTTTGGAAATGGTCGCGCCAGAATTAAAAATGTGCAAATCGTTTTCGGAAACCACCCGCGCAAACTCGAGTGCCACGCCAAAACCAGGGCGTCCAGTGGCAACGCCCAGATGCACTCCCGCGTTTCTGGCACGCTCGAGGGCGGGGTATGTGCTTGGGTGAATGGTGGCGTCTTCGCCAATTAAAGTCCCGTCAATGTCAATCAGAATCAGTCGAATCACGGGTCAGTTTAACCGCTCCGTGTCAGGAC
Source organism: Deinococcales bacterium (assembly GCA_043730305.1). Lineage (GTDB taxonomy): Bacteria > Deinococcota > Deinococci > Deinococcales > JAAFIG01 > JANXTZ01. The sequence goes on from JAYTKL010000537.1 coordinate 13,857, forward strand.
TTGGGTTTGTGTTTTAAGTTTTCTTCAAGCAGTCGATCTCAAACCTTGGCAAAAATATAGGTCGCCCTGGCATCAATCCCAACTTTGCCCTTGGAATCCAGGCGTTTGACCACCGCATCAAAATGCCAATCGTGCGACCAAACTCGTTTTAAGGCAATCAACGCGCCGCGCTTGTCGCTGGCAGGCTCGAGTGTTTTAGAATCGGATCGGCGCAAGGTCATTTGCCCAGCCTCGAGTTCAGAATTTTTGATCGCCAAGTAAGACTGGGCAATAAAATCCTCGAGCAAATACGAATCGAGCAGCAATTTGACCGCTTTTTTGGATTGCAACTCGAGCAAATCCTCGTCCAACCTGCGCGGGTTGATGCCAGCGAAAATGCTCCCGAGTTGTTCGGGCAAGTTGTTGGTCAAATAAAATTGTTCTTCGGCTCGAGCCGTGAAGACAAAACCAGCCGTGTTGGCAGCCGCGAGTTTCTTGGCTTCAATCCCAACCAATTGTACAGGCATTTGCGTGGCTTCCTGAAACGAACAAAGCATAACCCAGAATAAGCGTTTTTCTGGTTTTTCTCGAGTGTTGATTTAACTCCTCGAGTTTTGACGCGTTTGAGGGTTAGAATGTAAGCATGAAGGCTTTTTACACTCTTTTAACTGTCCTGGCACTGAACCTTGTTCCGGCTTTGGCTGCCAAAATCACCTTGACCACCTCGAGTCCGCTCAAGGCTGGGCAGGAAACGACCATCACCGCCAATGTGACCGAAGCCCAAGGACTTGAAGGCGCAGTGTTAAGTGTGATTTTTGATGGTGCACAAGACGCTGAGGCGCAACAGGTGGACTTGGGCAAAATTGGTGATCCCAAACTCGAAGGGAAGATCAAACCCCTGTCTGAGGTGGTTCATGTGACCGTGCGGTACTCGAAAAACGGCAAAAATTACGCCAACGTTGCCAACATTGAAGATTTGCAGACCAACACCTACGAGTTTCGCTTCGACCAGGAAGCCTCTCGAGCCAGCACGCCAATCATTCAGTACGGCATTTGGTTGCTGGTTTTTGCCGCACTTGGAGCGTATGCCCTGCGCAGTACCAAAAGCGCGTTTTAGGCTTTAAGCGTTAAAACCTGATAGACTTGAGGCAACTCGAGTCTATTTCTTTTTTGCCTCGCGGTTTTTTCGCAAATCGTTTTCTGGTGCTGTTCGATTTTCGCATTCTCGTTTTTAGATTTATAAATTTGGAGGAACAATGTCACAACTCATGCGTATTCGCCCGAACGTGGGCGTGTTCATTGACACGCAAAATTTGTACCACTCGGCTCGGGATTACTATCAGCGCACCGTCAATTTTGAGAGTTTGCTGCGTTACGGCGTCGGTGAAAACCGCGAACTGCTTCGCGCCATCTCTTATGTGGTCGAACGCGAGGGCGACACCAGTGCCTGGCCATTCATCTACAAGCTTTCAACGCTGGGTTACAAAGTCAAACGCATGACGCTGCACGTGCATCACACCACCGAATCGGGCAAAACGATTTGGGAGGGCAACTGGGACATGGGCATGTGCGCCGACATCGTGCGCCTGGTTGACCACCTGGACGTGATCGTGCTGGGCAGTGGCGACGGCGACTTCCTGGACATTCTCGAGGTCATGATGGAGCGCGGCAAACGGGTCGAGGTGATCGGTTTTAAAGAAACCACCGCCCAAAAATTGATTGACGGCGTGGACAAATTCACCCACTTGCCCGACATTGAAGGCGCGTTCATGCCACTTCGTGAACGCAACAACGGCGAATCGCTCGAGACGGTGGCTGAAGGTACGCCGCTCGAGTCTTTGGTCAGCTAAAGTTTTGCAACAATGAACGGTTTTGATATTGAAGATTACGATTTTAGCTTGCCCGAATCGCGCATCGCGCAGTTTGGGCTTGAACCGCGTGACACCAGCAAGTTGCTGGTTGGGCAAAAACACAAACTCGAGTTTGAGCACAAGATTTTCAGGGACATTACCGATTATTTGGTGTCTGGCGATGTGCTGATCTTGAATCGGACTCGGGTGATTCCCGCTCGGCTCGAGGCAAAAAAACCGTCTGGCGGCAAGCTCGAGGTTTTGTTGCTGCGCGAACTCGATTACTGCGTTTGGAGTGCCTACCTAAAACCAGCCAAGCGTGTCCAAGTTGGCGGGATTATCGATTTTGGACCAGTCCAAGCCCAGGTGCTCGAGGTTCTTCCCGATGGCGCTCGGGTTTTAAAATTCAATGCCGATATTCGCGTGTACCTGGAAACATTGGGCGCACTGCCGATTCCGCCGTACATTCAAAACCAAGACATTGGCGAGCGCTACCAGACCGTTTACGGCAGCGAACCCGGCAGTGTCGCCGCGCCAACCGCAGGCTTGCACTTCACCCAGGACTTGCTCGAGAAACTCAACAACATGGGCGTGGAAATCATGCCCGTCACGCTTCATGTTGGCGCTGGAACGTTCAAACCCGTCAACTCGAGCATCGAAAATCATGTCATGCACAGTGAGGTTTTCGAGATTCCGAGCGAAACCGCCCTGGCGGTCAACCGTGCCAAACTCGAGAAACGCCGTGTGATCGCGGTGGGTACAACCTCGGTGCGTACCCTCGAGAGTGCCTGGGTGGACGGTGTGAACGGTGGGATGCTCGAGCCTGGGACTGGAGAGACGAGCATTTTCATTCGTCCGCCGTACCAGTTTAAAGTCGTTGATGCGCTGATTACCAATTTCCATCTGCCCAAAAGCACACTTTTGATGCTGGTGGCGGCGTTCGCGGGTTTTGAAACCATGACCAAAGCCTACAAGGTGGCGCTTGAGCACGATTACCGTTTTTACAGTTTGGGCGACGCGATGTTGATTCAGTAAGCAGTGCTCGAGGTTGCTTGAATGAAAACGTTTTGATTTCTCGATTTCGTTTTTCCCGAGACTCGAGTTGCCTCTGAATATGAAGTCAACTTAAATCCGAAACTTGACAAAGGTTATATACTTTTGCGGTGAAGAAGAATCTTTTTTTGGTTTCAGTGCTGGTTTTGCCGACGCTTTTTTTGTCTGGCGTTTCTTTGGGCGGCGGTGGCAGTGGAAGCAGGACAACAATCAAAGTGGCATACGGTTGCCCTAAAATTGGCACGTTGAAAGTCACGTACCGAGACAATATGTTTGCCGACTTTAGGCTTAATGGCAGGTTGATCAAAACCAAAACCGTGATCTCAGGCTCGGGCGCTCGTTATGTTGGTGGTGGGTACACCTGGTGGAGCAAAGGCATTGAGGGCACTTTGTTCAAAGGCATGAACCTCGAGACCATGAAAACCATTGACACCTGCCTGGAAAAATAACTTTCTTGACCCTCTAATCATGATGTCGTTCAGCACAAATTCAAACTGGCACTGGCAAAAAAGTCCTAAAAAAGCTAATGTTTTATGTTTTCCTAAAAGTGACCCTGTTGATTGCCCAATCCCAAGACCAGGCGTATTGTTCCTCTCAGATGATCGAACTTTCAAAATGATTGCACCTTCAATCCCTGACAACGAAGTCCAAAGATTGCTGAATCTCGAGCGTTATGCCGTGCTCGACACGCCAAGCGAGCTGGCGTTTGAACGCATGGTCAATCTGGTGGCGCGGCTTTTTGACGTTCCGATTGCCATGGTGACGTTTATTGACCGCGACTGCCAGTGGTTCAAAGCCTGCATTGGAATTGACCTGCGCGAAAACACCCGTGCCCTGTCTTTTTGTGGTCACACGATATTGACCCATGAGGTCATGGTTGTACCAGACGCGATCCAAGATCAACGTTTTTGCGGTAATCCAGTGGTGCAAGAACTTGGCGTGCGCTTCTATGCGGGCGCTTCCTTACGGACTTCTGAGGGTCACAACATTGGAACGTTGTGTATGTACGATTTTAAGCCTCGCTCGGACTTCAGCCAGGCGCAACGTGAAACCATCCAAGACCTTGCCGCGATGGTGATGGAAGCGCTCGAGGCACGTCTTACGGCGACCCGTGCCGTTCACGCCGAGCAGTTACTGGCTCAAGTCAATCTGGAACTTGCGGCGCGTCTCGAGCAACTCAATACTTTGAACGATGCGCAAAAACGTTTTGTGGCAGATGCCTCGCACGAGCTGCGAACACCACTGATGCTGATTCAAGGCAATATTGACCTGATCCTGAAATATCCTGACCTGAATTTAACCGAACGTGAAACGGCATTGCTTGAAGCCAAAGCGGAAACCGAACGTCTTGCTCGGTTGGTGTCTGACATGTTGCACCTTGCCCGCAACGATTCATTTCAAACCGATATTTACACCGCGCTCGATTTCGCGCAGGTGGTACGCTCGAGCATCGACGAATCTCGTTCACTGGCAAACGATCACAGCCTGACCTTGAACAGCACAGCCTCAGGTCAAGTTTTGGGACATGCTGATCGGCTCAAGCAACTGGTCGTGCTTTTGATCGACAACGCCTGCAAGTACACACCCGTGCCAGGTCGTATCGAGGTTAGCACCAGCAACATTGCCGATCAGCTCGAGTTACGGGTTCAGGATTCTGGGGTGGGCATTGCCACGTCAGAACTCGAGCTGGTGTTCGAGCGTTTCTACCGTTCCAAATCGGCAAGGGGCAATGACTTGGACGGTACAGGACTCGGTCTGCCGATTGCCCGCGCCATCGTTGAGGCGCACGGTGGACGCATCTGGATTGAGAGCAAAATTGGCATTGGTTCTTGCGTGATCGTTCGCTTGCCTCGAGCAACTGTAACGCTTGAAGTTGTTGGCAATTGAGATTCGCAAAAACCCAGCCATCAAGATATGAATCCGCTTGCCGCCAATGGATGCCCACCAGTAAAAAACTTTGGTCATGACAAAACTCGGGCTGTAAAGACAGCTTCTCGAGAAATCCTCGAGATGTTCGCAGAATCTTACAAATTCCTTGGGAACTTGTAGACTGTTGAGGTCGTATCACCAAGAAGTCTCGAGCAGGCATTCTCGAGCAATACACTGCCAAGATTGGTAGACTGGGTTTTAGATTCAAGGAGGCTTCATGATTCAAGTCAATCTCACCCCGCATCGCGGGTTTTTGCGTGCCTCACCCGAGGGCAGCACGGAAACGCAGAAACTCTTTTTGTTGGCGCAACTCACGCCAACCACCACCGCTCGAGCGCCATTGGCTTTAACTTTCGTGGTGGACACCTCTGGCTCGATGCGAGAAAAAGTGGAGGGTGGAAAAAACAAACTCGAGCTTGTGACCCAAGCCTTGACCAGTTTGGTGCAAAGTTCTGATCTGACCTCGAGCGATCAGGTGGCAATCGTGCAATTTGACGATGACGCCAGCACTTTAACCAACCTGACCTCCGACCGTGGTCGTTTGGCGCAGGCGGTAGATGCGCTGCGCAAGCACTCGGGCGGCACGATGATGGGTCTTGGGATGCTCGAGGCGCTGACCAATGTCGCCAGTGGCTCAAAAAACAAACGCATGATGCTGCTGACCGACGGTGCAACCTTCGACGAGGAAGCCTGCCGCGCGGTCACAGGAACTTATGTCGCGCAAGGCATCACCATCACGTCTCTGGGCGTGGGCGACGAATTCAACGAAGACCTGATGGGTGAAATCTCGGATCGCACGGGCGGTCGCGTGATTCACGTCGTGGCAAAAAATGCCAGCCCACCCGCCAGCGTGCTGGCATCCGATTTGCCAACAGTGCTAGGCGACGAATTTCGCCGCGCCGCATCGGAAGTCATCACCAACCTCGAGTTCACGCTTCGAGGCGTGAAAGGTGTCAGTTTGGATCGTGTGACGCGGGTTTACCCATTTCTTGCCGAAATTGATCTGGCACGTTTTGAGGGCGGCGCGAAAGCCAAAGCGGGCAATCTGGAAGCCAGCACTCAAACGGCGTTCTTGCTCGAGTTGACCCTGCCGCCGCGTCCGCCAGCCAAAGTGCGCATTGCGCAAATCGGTTTGACTTTCGACGTTCCTGGCGAGGGTGTGCGCGGCGAAGTGCCACCAACCGATGTGGTCGTCGAGTTTACCTTTGACGAGAACCAAACGGCAGCCGTCAACCCCGAAGTCATGGGTTACGTCCAACAACGCAACCTCGAGGGTCTGGTCAAACAGGCGGCGCAAGAGGCACAGTCCAACCCTGGACAGGCTGCCAAAACCATCGAGATTGCCCGCCAGATGACGGTGCGTTTGGGCAACTCCGCCATGACGGTCGCACTCGATCAAGCCAAAGCCGAACTTGAGCAAACAAGCGGTATCTCGAGTGGCACAGCCAAAACCATTAAAATGGGTGCGAAAACCCAGACCATTAAGGTCGGCGGTCCAAGCGACGCTGGCGCACCGAGCAGTGGTTTGCCTTCAGACGAAGAGATTCGCAAACTGACAGGTGCATAAGAATTCCTGAAAAAAGTTGTTTAAACCCGTACAATACTTAAAATCCCAAATCTCGAGAGAGATAAAACCAATCAAGGAGTAAAAATGACTGTCTGCCACGTTTGCGGAACCGAGAATCCTGAAGGTACGAAATTTTGTGAAGGCTGCGGCGTTGAACTCAGTGCGCCAGCCTCGAGCGCCGCAGTTCCTGCTGTACCAGTTGTTGCAGCGCCTGTTGTTGACGCGCCAATTGGTGAGTCGCCTGTGGATATTGCCCCAATGGTGGTTGAAGAGGCATTAGATGCGCCGATTGTTGCCGAAACTGTTGCGCCAGTCATTGACACGGCATCAATTCCTGAAGTTGTTGTCCCAGCGCTCGAGGCTGCACCAGTGGTGGTTGCCGAAGCCGTACCGAATGTCAGTATTGAAGCGGTCAATCCGCACAATACGTTGATCGAAGAGCCACTTGCGCCAGCGCCAGTGGTCAGTACGCCCGCCATCAGTGCGCCAGTCGTCGGCAGTGGCGGCATCAAAAGTGCTCGCCTTGTTCCACGCGATTACGGCGCCAGCACCACCGAAACTTTCCCGCTCGTGGGTGACCGCGTTTCTGTCGGACGGTTTGACAGCTCGACCGGACCCGTGGACATTGACCTTTCAGGCATGAAAGGCGAGGCGCACATTTCACGTCGTCATGCCGAATTCGCGCTCGAGAATGGCAAATGGGTGATCCGTGATCTGGGATCAACCAACGGCGTGTACCTCAAACGTGTGGGTCAAAGTGCTTATGGTCCACGAATCGCGCAACCAGAAATTTTGAACGACGGTGACGAGGTCGCATTTGGCAACACCAAATTCTTGTACACCGAATCCGCTGAGGCGTGAACGACCATCAAAAAAACAAGCAAGACGATGCACAACCCGAGCCGCAACCGCTCGTAAACTCGGGTCAAACCACGCCGACATCAACCGAAAGCCTCGAGTTGACAAGCTCGAGGCAGGGTTCAGAAGGAACAGCCGTGGACAACGGTGAACCAAAAACAGAATTGCCAGCAGCAGCAGTCGAAGATCAAACTTCGGCGGATGTTGTCACGACATTTGAGCCTCAAACCGAACAGGCTCAAACGCCAGAGCAAGCGCCCAGTGACGACTCGAGCACCCAAACGCCACCGAAAGATACGAGTTCGGATGCCAGCAGCACCGTTGCAAAAGAATCTCAAAGCCCCGAAGTCATGACGGGCGCGTTGATCGAACCTCAGTTCGAGGACATCCCAGACCCGCTGGCAAAAAGCGATTTTGAAACCCTGGACACGCCGCACAACAGCGAAACCGAAGATGGGGTCTTCATTCCCGATGATGACAGTCCCCCGCCTTCAAGGTTGACTGTGAAAGAGCCAAGCTCGGACGCGGGTTATCTTGAGGATGAAGTGCTGCTCTCTGAAGACGAAACCACAAGCCGTTTGAGCAACCAAACCTTGAGCGACGCCTCGAGCATTCACCTCGAGCGCGGCGAGTACAAGATTCTAAACCACGATGCCTTTGGACGTACTTTTGCCACCTCACCCGACGGCTCTGAGGTCATGATTGTCTCGTACAAAAGCGGCGCAGAATTGACCCGCACTTTGTACCCGCACCCGATGTTGCCTGGTCTGATTGACACCGTGCAACAAGACGGCACGATTCTGATCGCGCACCCAAAACCTGAAGGTCGAACGCTGGAATCTGCGATTCTCGAGGCGGACAAACGGGCGGCGGTCAGCGCGATTGTTGATCTGGCACGTTTTAACCGTTACGTTTTTGCCAGGGGCTTTAGCCTGACTGGACTCGACCCTAGGGATATTTTACTGTCACCAACGCGTTTGTTGCGCCTACCAAAAGTCCAACGCATTGGCGACACCCCACCCGCCGAAGCCCCGCGTTACGGCGCACCCGAACGCGCCGCAGGTCTTAGCGTCAACGGCACGGAAGGCGTCTTCAGCCTTGGCGCACTGCTTTATCACACCCTGATGGGTCGCGCCCTGACGGAAGGCGAACTGGTGCAAGACTTCCCAACCACCCCAGGCGCACCACAAGTCTTCACCAACATGCTGAGCGCCCCAGACACTCGAGCCTCGGCAGGGGAAGCACTCGATTTGGTGACGCGCTTATACCAGAACTTTGAAGCCCGACACTCCTGGCAGATCGGACTTGCCTCGAGCGTCGGTTTGAACCCAGACCGCAGCGTCAACGAGGACGCCGCAGGTTACAGAAATGTTTTGCAACTCGGAGATGCCGGACGCGGCGGATTGCTGCTCGCCTGCGTCAGTGATGGCATGGGCGGCATGGCAAAAGGCGAAGCCGCCTCTCAAGCTGCCGTTCATACTTTTCTCGAGTTTGACATGCTCGAGGCGAGTATCCCAATCGCCAAAAATGCCACCATCGAAGCCAACCGCAAGGTGCTTGAGGCGCTCGAGGGCAAATCTGGCGGTTGTACCTTTACGGGCGTGATTGCCGATGGCAACCGGGTGGTGCTGTCGCATGTCGGTGACACTCGAGCCTACTTGATTCGAGCCAGCCGCGCCGAACCTGTACAACAAATCTCGGACGACCATTCGATGGTTGCCATGCTGGTCAAAATGGGTGTCATCACGCCCGAAGCCGCACACAACCATCCGGATTCCAACAAAGTCATGCGGGCGCTCGGTTCGTCGCGCGACATGGGCGCAGAATACGTTGACACCCACGAAATGACCATGCAACCAAACGACAGGATAATCCTCGTGACCGACGGTGTTTGGGGCGCGTACCTGCCAGCCGAATTTGAACAATCGGTGCAAAGTGACCAAAACGTTCAAGACCTAGCCGATCATCTGGTACGTCAAGCCTTAGAGAACGGCTCGAGCGACAATGCCACCGCCATGGTGCTCGAGTACCAAGAGCGCCAACCGTTGTAATTTGTCAACCTCGAGCTTAGCCGTAATTCAGGAGTGAGTGAATGATTGTTTGTCCGTACTGTGCCACCGAAAACGATGAATCGTCGGCAAATTGCAAAACTTGTGGTGCAAGTTTGTCAAACGCGAAATTCCCCACGGCTTTGCCAGTAGGCACGTTGCTGCAAGGTGGCAAGTACAAAATTGAAAAAATTTTGGGACAGGGCGGCTTTGGAATCACCTACAAGGCATTCAACACCGCCCTGGGCATTCCAGTCGTGGTCAAAGAATGCCACCCAATGGGCGCAAGTCGCACCGGGACAACCATGCGACCGCCAGGCACGATGCAACGCGCAGAATTTCTCGAGACTCGGGCGCGTTTTGCCGACGAAGCCAAACTGGTCGCGCAACTGACGTTGAGCAAACCCAATCCAAACATTGTGCGCGTCTACGATGTCTTCACCGAGAACGAGACCGAGTATTACACCATGGAGTTCCTCGAGGGAAAATCCTTGGCAAAAATTGTTGAGGAACGCGGCACGCTGCCCGAATCGGAGGTCATCGAAATTGCACGGCAAGTCACAGTTGCCCTCGACGACGTTCACAAGGCGGGTCTTTTGCACCGCGACATTAAACCAGACAACATCATGATGGTCACTCGAGGGGCGGTCTTGATTGATTTCGGTTCGGCTCGCTCGTTTGCCGCCACGGGCAAACAAAGCATCATTGTCACCCCAGGTTACGCACCGCTCGAACAGTACGCCAGTGAAGCCAAACGAGGACCGTTTACCGACATTTACGCCCTGGCTGGGACGCTTTACACCGCCCTAACAGGTTTAGAACCTGTGCCCGCCACCGACCGCATTTCTGGGACAAAACAACCCTCCGCCAGGGAATCCAATCCCAAAGTCTCCAAAGGTTTTGCTGATGTTTTAAGTCGCGCCATGGCAATGAAAATCGACGAGCGTCCACAAAGCGCCGATCAATTCCTGAATGAACTCGAGAAAGCGGTTGGCGGCAAATCTGGCAATGCGCCAAGCTTTCAAAAAACCCAGCAAGTCACGAACAACCGCACCCAAACCATGCCCCAAGTTCCTGCCAACACCTGGCTGCCAGGCAATGCCGCGCCACCCGTCAACAATCCAAACACCCCAGTCTTTCAAGGCAACCCGCCAGCCAATTACAAGCCAAACACGCCAGTCCAAACCGCCGCCAGCACCTCGAGCGTCTGGGATTGGGCTTGGATTCCATACGCGATTCTGGGCGCGTTGTTTATTGCAGGTTATTTTAGAATTTTAGGAACCTTCTCGCAGTACGCCATTCTGGCTGGCTTGTACGGCACGGTATTGTTGACCGCCTACATTTTCTTGCAATGGCTGATTGGCACTTGGATTGGACGCATCGTGTTACTGATCGCAGCAGGATTGGCGTTCGCCTACTTTAACGGTTATATCAAGTTCAACTGACACTCGGGCTTTAGGGGAGCAATTCAATGGACAAGTACATGGTCAAACCTGGTCAAAAATTCAAAATCTCCAGCATCGAACCAGACGACACTGGAAAGTTCGATTCGGACACTCGAGCCGAGTGCGAAGCCAAAACTCTTGAATTGAAAACCAGAATGGCAAAATTGCAAAACGTCCTGTTTGCCTCGCGCAACCGTGCGCTGTTGGTGGTCATTCAGGCGATGGACGGCTCTGGCAAAGACAGCCTGATTGGCAATGTTTTTGACAGCCTTGCGCCAAACGGCGTGCAAGTCACGTATTACAAAGCCCCAACCAGTCTCGAGCTGAGCCACGATTACTTGTGGCGCATTCACAACGCCTGCCCGCCAAAAGGCATCGTTGGCATTTTCAACCGCTCGCATTACGAAGATGTGCTCATCACCAGGGTTCACGGTTGGTGTGATGACAAAACCGCTGAAAAGCGCTTTGCGCAGATTCGAAATTTCGAGCAAATGCTGACCGAAAACGGGACAACCATTGTCAAATTGCACCTGCGTATCAGCCCTGAAGAGCAAGCGATACAACTCCAAGAACGCATTGACGACCCTGAAAAGCGCTGGAAGTTTAATCCTGGCGACCTCGAGGAGCGCAAACGTTGGGACGATTACATGCGCATGTACCAAGAAGCCATTGCTGCCACCAGCACCGACGAAGCGCCCTGGCATGTGATTCCAGGCGACAAACGCTGGTACCGCAATTACGTGATCGCCAGCATTATCGTGGACGCCCTCGAAGCCATGAAACTCGAGTACCCCGCAGGCGATAAAACGGTGGACTGGGCAAATTTGAAAGTGGTGTAACCTCTGTGCTCGCATTGAAGCTCGAGTTTGAAGGCTCGAGCTTTTTGATTTTGTGCTTTTTTGCGGGTTTAATTCTACCAGGCGCTATCATTTTGGTTGAGGGGTGCAAAAAATGACAAACCGTGTTCAGTTTCGTTTAACCACTCAAGCAGATGAGGCGTTTGCCTTTCATGTCCGTGAGACGACCATGCGTGATTACGTCCTGGAAACCTGGGGCGTCTGGAATGCCGTTGAAGCTCGAGCGCAAATCAACGAAGACATTCTCAGCTCGAGGTCAAAAATCATTGTGATTGATGGTCAAGATGCTGGCTTGCTGCGCGTAGATGACTTTGATTTGCACATCCATCTCGATCAGCTTTTTATCTTGCCTGAGTTTCAGAACCAGGGTTTTGGACAGGTTATTTTGGAGCAAATCTTGGAAAAATCGCAGTCTATGGGTTTACCACTCAGACTCTGGGTTCTTCGCGTAAACCCAGCCAGAGAATTTTATGAACGGTTGGGATTTAGCATCATTGAGCAAACACAAACCAGCCTTCATCTGGAATGCGCCTTTTAACGCTGACCAGTCTCGAAAAGGTATGATTGTCTGACACAGACTTTTGGAGGCAACATGCAGGATTTTGAGAAACTGGGCGCGTTTTACTTGGGTAAAAAATTCGACACCGTAAGCGGGAAATTAACCGATGACCTGATTTTGTACGACTCCAAAGATTTGACCACCCACGCGGTCATTATTGGCATGACTGGTTCGGGCAAGACAGGTTTGGGCATTGGGTTGCTCGAGGAAGCTTTGGTGGACAACATTCCCGTCATTGCGATTGATCCCAAAGGCGACCTGAGTAATTTGCTCTTAAGTTTCCCAAACCTTTCAAAAGACGAATTCCGCCCGTGGGTCAACCTCGAGGAAGCCAACCGTCAAAACCTTGACCCTGACGCGTTCGCGGCGCAACAAGCCGAATTCTGGAAAAAAGGATTGTCCGATTGGGGGCAAGACCCCAGTCGTATCAAAAAAATGCGTGACAGTATTGATTTCTCGATTTACACTCCAGGCTCGAGCGCCGGATTGCAAGTTTCGGTTTTACGGTCTTTTGACGTGCCAGAACCCGCCGTGATGGGCGATTCAGACGCGCTGCGAGAACGAATTCAAACCACCGTCACGGGCTTGCTCGGACTGCTCGGCATCAACGCCGACCCAATCCGCTCGAGAGAACACATTCTGGTCTCGAACATCATCTCGAGTTCCTGGAATGCGGGCAAAAATCTTGATCTGGGCGGCATGATCGCCTCGATTCAACAACCGCCATTTCAAAAAATTGGCGTCATGGACATCGAAAGTTTTTACCCCAGCAAAGACCGTTTTGAACTCGCCATGAACCTGAATAACCTGCTCGCCAGCCCAGGTTTCTCGAGTTGGATGGAGGGTGAACCGTTTGAGATCAAGAACATGCTTTTCACCGCCACAGGTAAACCACGTTGCACCGTGTTCAGCATCGCGCACCTTGGCGATGCCGAACGGATGTTTTTTGTCACGCAACTCTTAAACCAAATGCTCGGTTGGATGCGCTCACAACCAGGCACATCAAGCCTTCGGGCGGTCTTGTACATGGACGAGATTTTCGGATTCTTCCCGCCAAATAGCAACCCCCCAAGCAAAACCCCGATGCTGACGCTTTTAAAGCAAGCTCGAGCTTTTGGGCTTGGGTTGGTGTTAAGCACCCAAAACCCAGTAGATCTGGATTACAAAGGACTCTCGAACGCTGGCACGTGGTTTGTTGGCAGACTGCAAACCGACAACGACAAAGCCCGTGTACTCGAGGCACTGCAAGGCACTGGCGCGAGTGGCGATTTGAACCGCACCCTCTCGAGCCTGGGGAAGCGCGTGTTCTTGATGCACAACGTTCACGAATCGGGACCGATCACCTTTCAAACCCGTTGGACGATGAGTTATCTGGCGGGTCCGATGACCAACGATCAAATCAAAACGTTGATGTCAGCGAAAAAAGCGGGCGCAGCCGTAGAGGTGGGCGCAGTTGTAGGGGCGCTGCTTGCTGCGCCCTTCGCAACGACTAAACCCGCCACCTCGAGCCGTCCCGTTTTACCCCCGCAGGTCAAACAATTTTTTATTCCTTCCAGCGCCGAAACTGGGGTCATTTATTACCCAATGGCGCTCGGAGCGGCAGATGTTCGTTACGCCAGCGCCAAGTACAAAATTGACTCGAGCAAAACCGTGCAACTTCTGGCAGAAATCACGGATAACCCTGTGCCAGTCACCTGGGATGAGGCGACCAAACTCGAGATTGATGTGAATTCTTTGCTGTCTGATCCTATGGACAACGCAGATTTTGCGGATGCGCCAAGTGCGGCGGGTAACGCCAAAAACTTTGACAAATGGGGCAAAGATTTCAGCAAGTGGATGCAAACCAATCAGGCTTTAACGCTGCTCTACTCGAGTAAACTCAAAACACTCTCTAACTTGGACGAGAGCGAACAAGATTTCAGAATTCGACTTCAAACCACTGCTCGAGAATTGCGTGACGCTCAAGCCGAACAGATCAAAGCCAGTTACCAGAACAAATTCAACACGCTCGAGGAACGGCTTCGCAAAGCCCACGCCGCCCAGGAAGTGCAAGCAGCGCAAGCCAAACAGGCGCAACTCGAGACGGTGGTGAATGTCGGCATGGGCATTCTGGGCGCGTTATTTGGTGGAGGACGCAAAACTAATGTGGTTTCCAAAGCGGCTGGCGCAATGAAAACCGCAGGCAAAGCCTACCGCGAGGGTCAGGACGTGTCTCGAGCTGCCGATACCGTTGAGGCAGTCCAAGCGCAGTTGACTGAACTTCAAGCGCAACTGCAAGCCGAACTGGATGCGGTAAACGGTGTGGACGTGAACGAGCAACTCGAGCAAATTTCGGTCAAACCAAAAGCCACCGATGTCAGCTTGCAACTCTTCGCGCTGGCATGGACGCCGTACTCGAGGGACGAAAAGGGGAGACTGAACCCTGCTTGGTAAAGCTCGAGAGATTTTGACAGGAGGTTTAAACATGGCAACAGTAACGATTGGCGAAATTGACGAGCGATTGCAACGTTTTCCACCCGAGAAACTAAACGTTATGTACGACTTCGTTTCGTATTTACTCGAGCGCGACTTGACTGAACTGTTGATGGATTCTGATACAGATTCTCGAGCGACTATGCTGGCTTCCCAGGGTGTACTCAGTCGGGATTGGGATTGTGCAGAAGAGGATGCTGCATGGGCGCATTTGTAAAACATGCACTCTGATTTAATCATTCAAGCAACCAAACACATACTTTTTGTCTGGGTAGCCATAACGCCACCCTCATCCGACAGCTTCGCTGCCACCTTCTCCCGCAGGGCGGGAGAAGGACTAGAACTTCAGCCAAACGTGTAAAAGAGTCAAACTCTCTTCTCCTGATGTTGGGAGAAGGGTCGGGGATGAGGGTAGAAAAGCAACGGCTGCTTTTTGTGTCTGACAAAGAAAAATCGATTCAGTCGGAGAGAATGATTTGTAAACTTGCACAGATATTCACGGGTTAACACTCAACGCTATGGGCAAAATGCAATGTGCTCGGGTCTTCAACTTGAGCACATGACACTCATATCTGCTGCGCTTGGTCTTGACTCAAAGCTGACAGACCCGATATACTCTGAAGCGAATTGGCACTCGAGACTCGAGACTGCCAAAACCAATACCAATATTCTTTTAGGAGGAATTATGGCGAAGCACGCATTAAAGCCCCTCGGTGATCGCATCGTGATCGAAGTTGTCGAAGAGTCAGAACAGAAGACCAAAGGCGGGTTGTACATTCCAGACACCGCCAAAGAAAAAAGCCAACGCGGCAAAGTTGTTGCCATTGGATCGGGTCGCACTTTGGACAGCGGCAGCAAAGTTGCCGTTGAAGTCAAGGTCGGCGACGTGGTGTACTTTGCCAAATACGGTGGCACTGAAGTCAATGTCGAAGGCGTGGATTACACCATTCTTTCCGAACGTGACATTCTTGCAGTCATTGGTTAAATTTCCGTTTCGGGAATTTTAACCCTCAATTTTTAACCACTCACATTTGGAGGCAATACATCATGGCGAAAACCCTGACATTCGATGAAAATGCACGTCGCGCCCTCGAGCGCGGTGTCAACGCTGTAGCAAACGCTGTAAAA
>JAYTKL010000538.1:0-15672 GCA_043730305.1 Deinococcales bacterium
CAACGCCAACGCCGCCCTAGCCGATATTGTCAAAGATCACCAACTGCTTGCCGTTGGCGGCTTTGGACTGTGCGGCATTCCCGAAGCCTTGATTCTTGCGCTGCGCGATTCTGGCGTGCGTGATTTAACCGTTGCCAGCAACAACGCTGGCGTGGACGGTTGGGGCTTGGGATTGCTGCTCGAGTCTCGGCAAATCAAAAAAATGATCTCGAGTTACGTGGGCGAAAACAAAGAATTTGAACGCCAGTTTTTGGGTGGTGAGCTTGAACTCGAGTTTGTCCCGCAAGGCACGCTTGCCGAAAGATTGCGGGCTGGTGGCGCAGGTATTCCAGGGTTTTACACCAAAACGGGCGTCGGCACGGTGGTCGCTGACGGCAAGCAACACCAAGATTTTGACGGCGAGACGTTTATTCTCGAGCGCGGTATTAAAGCCGATGTTGCGCTGGTCAAAGCCTGGAAGGCAGACCGTTTGGGCAATCTGATCTACCGAAAAACCGCACGAAATTTTAACCCCATGATCGCCATGTGCGGCAAAATCACGGTTGCCGAAGTCGAAGAAATTGTTGAAGTTGGGATGCTCGAGCCTGATGATGTTCACACCCCAGGCGTTTTTGTGCAGCGCGTGATCTTAAATTCAAATCCCGAAAAACGCATTGAAAAACGCACAACCCGCACGGCGCTCGAGGTGGCATGATGGCTTGGACCCACGATCAAATGGCGGCTCGAGCCGCCCAAGAACTGCAAGACGGTTTTTATGTCAATTTGGGCATTGGACTGCCGACGCTGGTCGCCAATTTTATTCCCGCAGGCATGGACGTGATTCTGCAATCCGAAAATGGTTTGCTCGGCATTGGACCATTTCCGACTGAATCTGAAGTGGATGCCGATTTAATCAACGCGGGCAAACAAACCGTGACCGCCCTTCCGGGCGCAAGTTTTTTCTCGAGCAGCGACAGTTTCGCCATGATACGCGGCGGGCATATCAACCTGGCAATCTTGGGCGCAATGCAAGTCTCACAAAACGGCGATCTGGCAAACTGGATGATTCCAGGCAAAATGGTCAAAGGTATGGGCGGCGCAATGGATTTGGTCGCGGGTGTGCAACGCGTGGTGGTCTTGATGGAGCACACCGCCAAAAACGAGGTTCACAAGATTTTAAGGGCTTGCGATTTGCCCTTGACGGGTCAAGCGGTGGTGAACCGAATCATCACGGACTTGTGCGTTTTGGACGTGACAAAAGACGGACTCGAGCTTATACAACTTGCGCCAGGGGTGAGCTTGGAAGAGGTGCAAGCAAAAACGGGCGTGAATTTTAAAGTGAAGCTCGAGGTGTAAGAAACGTTTCGTGGGGAACTTTATACTGTCTCGAGCAACTTTATTAAAGGTAAAAGACAGGTTTGTATTTCCGTTAGATTGAAATTTTCACCATAAAACTTATAAATGTTGCCATTTTCATCAATAGCTCTTAGGAAATCTTTTTCGGGAAAACCTCTTGTTCCAGTGACAATGTTACAGTCAAGAAATGCTTGACCCGTATAGTTTTTGACATAGGTATCTAATCTTTCATCAAAGTGCTCAAGATGGTTGCGAAGCTTTCGTATAGACGAAATTTCGATTTTAGTCTGCTCTTGAATATCTTTTAATATGTTTGCTCGAAAATTATTTTTAACTGGAAAAAGTATCTTGTCGATATTGGTGACATGAAGTACAAAATGATGAAGATGGTAAAAAACAAGTTTCGTATTTGAAGCCAGTAAAGCACTTTCGTACTCACCGTAAGCCACTAGCGCATACTCAGCCTGTGCGATAGCTTCCTGAATGTAAAAGTCGGTTTTCTTCACTGTGCGCCAATCAATACATTTATGCAATGAGATGCAGGGTTGTCTTTCAGAAAAAATATTTTTGACAAAAATAATTCCCGAATCATATTCACTTCAGAGTATCATGCAAACAAAATCTACCCTTTAGCTATTCTGCCTATTTCAGACAAGTTTTCTGGCTTATCACATCAACTCGAGTTCCAAAATAAACCTAAAATCTCGAGTTATTCACTTCGTTTCCGTCCTGCAAGTCTTGCCTCCGCCCGATTTTCCATGACAAATTCTGGGTCAAATGCAATGTTTCTCGAGATCAAGTTGCCTTTGTGGTTTCGGATTGGGGCTGCGACAGAACACTCGAGGGGGTTGGTTTCCTCGAGTTCAATTTCAAATCCTTGTTCGGATATTTGCTCGAGTTGGGTTTTAAAAGCTGGCAGTTGAGCTTTGTGCTGTTCGAGCGTGTTTTGCACGATGCGCCAGGGTTTGCTGGCAAGTAACACCCTTCCGAGAAAAACGTAGGTGGCTGGGGTGCTCGAGCATGGCACGGTGGAATTGCTGAAGGCAAACGGTCTGGGTGAACGCCTTTCGCGTGAGGGTTTGTGCCACAAGGGAAGGTTGTTGTGCTTTGGTGGGCAAGCGCACCGAATTGACTTCCCGAGTTTGGCACTTGAGCAGTATTCTCAAACTTGCTTAAAACATGTTTGGCGAGCGCAGTATTTTTCATGATAGATGACTTCAATGTTGCACCGTCACGACCTGAATAACCTGTACGAGCGCAGTTTACAACTCGCCCAACTCGAGCAGGTGGTTTCAAGTCGCGCCCAGGCGTAGGTGTTCGCCGAAAATTATGTCGGAATGCTCGAGTCGAATATGGTAATGGCATGACAACTTTTGCCGACATCAATGGTTTGACCGTGCATTACCAACTCGAAAACACGCACCTGGCAGGAATTCCATTGGTGTTCGTCAATTCGCTGGGCAGCGATTTCAGGATTTGGGACGGCGTGATCAACCTGCTCGAGCGTCCAGTGTTGCGGTACGACAAACGCGGACACGGGCTGTCCGACGCGCCCACAGGACCGTATTCGATTACCGATTTTGCAATCGACCTGCTGGGTTTGCTCGATCAACTCAAACTCGAGCAGGTGGTTCTGATCGGTGTTTCAGTGGGTGGTCAAATCGCGCTCGAGTTCGCAGCGCGATTCCCGACACGTTTGGCTGGCGTGGTGTTTTGTGACACGGGCATGAAAATTGGCACGACAGAATTGTGGAACGCTCGAATCGAAACCGTCTACGATCAAGGTTTAGAACAAATGTCGGAATCGGTGATGCAACGCTGGTTTGGCAAAGAATTCAGGGACAATCACGCGCCCTTGGTTCGCGGTTTTCAGAACATGCTCGAGCGTACTTCGGCACTGGGTTATGTTGCCACCTGCACGGCATTGCGCGACTCGGATTTGCATTCGGCGGCACAAGTCATTCGTCAATCGAACCTCAAAACCCTGGTGGTTTGCGGCAAAGACGACCAGAGCACGCCCATTTCCCTCAGTCAAGAACTTGCGCAAGCCCTCGAAACGCGACTGGAGTTGATCGAAGATGCTGGGCATTTGCCGTGCATTCAACAACCCATGTACATGGCAAACGCGATCAAGGGTTTTCTCGAGTTGATCGCATGAGTAAGTTTGATGATGGCATGAAAGTACGCCGCGAAGTCCTGGGCGACGCGCATGTGGATCGTTCGATCAAAAACGCCAGCAGTTTCGATCTGGGATTTCAGGAGTACATCACCCAAACCGTTTGGGGCGGAATCTGGACTCGTGACGTTTTAGAGCGCTGGACGCGGCACATGGTCACGATTGCGATTGGGGTGCTGACGAACGCGGTTCAACTTGGCGAAAACCTGGTTGTCAATGATGTACGGATGATCGAGAACCTGCAAGTTTCAAACGCTTTGATGCTGGCTGAGGCGCTAACAAATGAACTGGCGAAACACACTTCTACAGCGCCTTGCATATACGTTGACGCGCTTCTTGACCCTTAAAGCAGCACCTTCTTGATCCTAAACATGCACCTTCTTGCCGCTAAAGACAGCACCTTCGGGCTTGCGGCGCTTCGGGCAGGATCGCTAACGGGCTTGGGTCGCTTCGCGCTTTCACTCCTATGCAAGGCACTGCTTGTTTCTGCTGTAAAATCCAAGCCAAAAAATTGTGCGCTCAAATCGGGCAAGAAACAGTTACCTCAGAACGCCATTTAATCGATGTCGCTCGAGAAATGCGGTAACTGCCACTGGCTTGGGCTGAGTTGACCCAAGCCAATAATCTCGGCTCGAGTCAGATTTTTATTGAACATTTGACGTAAGGGCAGACGTGCCTCGCCCTTGCCAAAAACGATTTTTCAACCTGAAACTCGAGCTTTAAACCACAATCCGAATCTGATCTGAAATCGGCAATTCAACCACCGTACAATCATTGGCATAGGTTCGTTCGGGCAGCACAATCAAGACGTTTGCCACACCATGAATTGAGAACGGCGCGTGATGCCACACGCCAGGTCGCAAGACGACCAGCGTTCCCCTTGGAACTCTAAAAACACGAAATTTCTCGAGCGGCACAACACCGTTTGGCGTGGCGGGCGCAACGTGAATCAGCACGTCGGCATCGAGGGGCAGGACGGCTTCACCAGTGCTCGAGTGGTATTCGGTCACGTCAATCACAAACTCTCGTTGTTCAACGCGGCAGGTTGAAAACGATGCTTTGCTGGCTGTGCCCAGATCGAGTTGTGCCATATCGCGGTAAAACTCGATCGGGTCAGCCCCGATTTTTTCAGTGTTCGGGTTGATCTGGTTGGCAATCAACCCGAACGGCAAGAAGCTGGCGTGCTCGAGTGGTTCAACAGTGACGGTTTTCATGCTGTAATCTTACGCTCGAGATTGAGTGTTTGCTTGAGAATTCAAAAAGGGACGAGATTCCTCCCGTCCCTTTTGCGATGGAATGTCAACCATCAGTCCAAAATCCCCAGGGCACGCACAAAGCGATTTTGTAAAGTATTGCTCTTTGGCTGTACTTCTCGAGATGCGCTTATTTTTCGCAGATCATTTGGACGCAGATTTGGCACATGGATTTCAAGACTTGGAGACCAATAAAAGTCTGTAAGATACGTCAGGTAAGCGTTTTCTGTCTCGAGATAGTTGGTGCGTTGCCCTACTTGTTTTTGCCCACAAAAATACCCTGAGTGAGCCACAAATCAATGGTTTTTTGGGTTTTTCAGAAGCGACATGCTTAAGATGTACGCTATGTCAAGCCTTGAGGAACTTTTGTTTGTTGAACCCCAGCTTTTGACGGTCAAAACCACAGCCCCTGGAATGCAGGGAAAGTTGCCGTTGACGCATGAAATGTTGCTCGAGTCACCGAGTGGGGATTTGTTTGGATTAAGCCAAAACGCGGGCATGGGTTGGAAACCTTCGGAGATGCTGGGTCCGCAAGTGTTGTTGTTGTCCACGCAAGGTGGGATGCGTGCCGAGGATGGTTCGCCGATTGCGCTTGGCTATCATACTGGGCATTGGGAAGTTGGTTTGTTGATGAAGGCGGCGGCACAAACCTTGCGGGCTGCTGGGGCTGTGCCGTTTGCGGGGTACGTGTCTGACCCATGTGATGGTCGCACCCAAGGCACGACAGGCATGATGGACAGTTTGCCGTACCGCAACGATGCGGCGGTGGTGTTCAGGCGGCTTATTCGCAGCCTGCCCACCCGCCAAGCCGTGATTGGCATTGCCACCTGCGACAAGGGTTTACCCGCCATGATGATGGCGCTTGCAGGCACGCTCGAGCTTCCAACGGTGCTTGTGCCTGGCGGTGTGACCTTACCGCCCGAAGATGGTGAGGACGCAGGTAAAATTCAGACAATTGGGGTGCGTTACGCCAATGGTGAGATCACGCTCGAGGCTGCCAGTGAATTGGGTTGTCGGGCGTGTGCGAGTTCTGGAGGTGGTTGTCAGTTTCTGGGCACGGCTGCCAGTTCGCAAGTGGTGGCTGAAGCCCTGGGTTTGAGTTTGACCCATGCCGCATTGTCCCCGAGTGGGCAGGATGTCTGGCTTGAGATGGCTCGAGCCAGTGCGCAAGCCGCGTTGCGGATGCTCGAGCGTGGCATCACCACCAAGGCTATTTTGACGCCCGACGCGATTCACAACGCGATGGTGGTTCATGCGGCGTTTGGTGGCAGCACGAACTTGCTCCTTCACATTCCCGCAATTGCCCATGCGGCTCAACTGCCACGTCCAACGGTTCAGGATTGGATCGCGGTCAATGCTCGAGTGCCGCGTCTGGTCGATGCCTTGCCGAACGGACCGCAGTATCACACGACCGTGCGGGTGTTCTTGGCTGGAGGTGTGCCTGAAGTGATGTTGCGCTTGCGTGACATGGGCTTATTAAAACTCGAGGCGCTGACCGTGACGGGTGCAACCTTGGGCGAGAACCTGGAGTGGTGGGAGAAATCCGAACGTCGTCAGATTTTGCGCCAAGCTTTACGCGATCAAGACCAGGTTGATCCCGATGATGTGATTCACACGCCAGCCAGTGCCAAAGCGCGGGGCATCACCAGCACTGTGACCTTCCCGACGGGCAACATTGCGCCGTTTGGCAGTGTGGTCAAAAGCACCGCGATTGACCCGAGCGTGATTGATGCCGACGGCGTGTACCGCAACACAGGCAAGGCTCGAGTCTTCACCCGCGAACGCGATGCGATTGCTGCCATCAAAGGACGCAGCAAGAGCCTCGAGCCGGTCAAACCTGGTGACATCATTGTGCTGATCTGCGGCGGTCCGCTCGGAACGGGCATGGAAGAAACCTATCAAGTCACCAGCGCTTTAAAGCACTTGTCTTGGGGCAAGCAGGTGGCGGTGATAACCGACGCACGGTTTTCTGGGGTTAGCACGGGGGCGTGCATTGGTCATGTCAGTCCCGAAGCGCTGGCGGGTGGAGCAATCGGTAAATTACGCGACGGTGACAAGCTCGAGATCATCATTGACACCAAAAACCTGAGGGGAAGCGTCAATTTTATTGGTGTTACAACACTGGGCTATCAAGAAGCCGCCATCATGCTCGAGCAGCGCCCAGCCCGAGATGATTTGGCGGCGCATCCAGCCTTGCCCGATGACACGCGCTTGTGGGCGGCGTTGCAAAATGCCAGTGGTGGTGTTTGGGGTGGGTGTGTCTACGATACAGATTCGATTGTGCAGGCGTTGCGTTAAAGGTGATGTCGCATCCGCGAACCCTGCTGACGGATGTCGCATCCGCGAACAGGGCGCGGATCAATTTCTGTGGAATTGATCGGAATTCGCATGACTCGAGCGATGATGGGCAATCGAAAAGATTTGACAATTGCCCAAATGAATCACTATACTGAACGTTATCGGTAACGCTAACATTTATGGGATAAACACGCCTTGGGTGTGGGTTCAGCTTGTCTTGAACCCATAAATTCACTCGAGTTTCCAATTGGAGTTGAAAATTGTGAATCCGACCCTTGCAGATGTTGCCCAGAGCGCTGGGGTATCCATGATGACTGCATCCAGAGCGCTCAACGGTCGTTCCGGTGTGGCTCAAAACACCAAAAAACGCGTGCTGGCAAAAGCCAGAGAATTGGGCTATGTCGCCAATATGTCCGCCAGAAGTTTGGTCGGTGGACGCATGAACGTCCTGGGTCTGGTCGTGCCTGATCTGGTCACTCAATTCGTTGGTGAGGTGGCGGCGAGTTCGAGTGAAGCCGCCGAAAAACTCGGATTCGATCTTTTGATCTACACGACCTCGCGCAAAGTGGATCTTGAAAGCGCACGCATCAAAGTGCTTAAAAATGGCTTGGTTGATGGGATTCTGGCAATCTTGCCACGCAATCCAGCCAATATTCTCGGTGATCTGACCAACTCTGGAATGCCAGTGGTGATTATTGACTCTCGAGGCTCGAGCATCAATTTGCCCACAATAGCGGTCGAGAATTACAACGGTGCGCGTTACGCGGTTGAACACCTGATTGCTTTAGGACACAAACGCATTGGTTTTCTGGCAGGTGCCGAGGACGTGGAGTGCTCTAAAGACAGGCTTCGTGGTTACCGTGAAGGTCTGTTAAATGCGGGTTTGGCTTTTGATCAAAACTTGGTACGACCAGGCAATTTTCGGCAACCCACCGGTTTTCAAGCTGCCCTCGAGTTGTTGCGATTGCCCAATCCGCCAACCGCCATTTTTGCTGCCAATGATCTGACCGCATTCGGCGCGATGGAAGCCATCAAAGAAGTTGGCTTGCGCGTACCACACGATGTTTCAGTGATTGGATTTGATGATATTCAAATGGCAACCCAAGTCCATCCAGCACTCACCACCGTCAAGCAACCCTTGCATCAAATGGGTATTTCGGCGGTTAATTTGCTGGTTTCCATGATTTCAGGCATTACCCCAGTGTCGCAACGCATCAGTTTACCCACAGAGTTGATTGTGCGATCTTCAACGGCGGCACCTTCCAAAAATTCAAGTTCTAAAGCCAGGAAAGGAGTTTAGGGCGCCTTGCACAAGGCTTGAGGCTTCTTGCTCACAAGACAGCACCTTCTTGATCCTAAACATGCACCTTCGGGCAGGATCGCTTCTTGATCCTAAACATGCACCTTCGGGCAGGATCGCTGACGGGCTTGGGTCGCTTCGCGTTAAACATTGTGCAAGACCCTCTAAAAATTTGCTTTTAACCAAACCGCATTGCGCCCGTGCGACTCGAGCGGTGTCGGGCTGTTGTCTTGCTCGAGCAGCAACCATTGGCTGCTGGTTTTTTGGGCGGCGGTGATGGTGTCTGCCAGGTCAACTTCGCCCTGTCCGAGTTCGACGGTCTCCCAACCCGTGGCGGTTTTGCGCAGGTCTTTGATGTGTACCAACACTGTGCGGTCTGCGTATTTTTCGAGGTAAGCGCTGGGTTTGACCCCGCCCGCGTGCAACCATGCCGTGTCAAGCTCAAGCTTTAAGCTCGGCGCTCGGCTGGCGATGACATCGAGCGCGGGAACGCCGTTGACGGTTTCGGTCAGTTCATGGTCGTGGTTGTGATAAGCATATTCGAGTCCCTGGGCGTTGCAGGCTTGAGCGTGACGCTCGAGGGCGTCGGCGATTTGCTCCCAGGTTTGGTGATCGTTTGCTTTTGACCAGGCG
The DNA here is from genome assembly GCA_043730305.1 of Deinococcales bacterium. GTDB lineage: Bacteria > Deinococcota > Deinococci > Deinococcales > JAAFIG01 > JANXTZ01. The sequence goes on from JAYTKL010000538.1 coordinate 8,996, forward strand.
CAGACCAGAATGCCCGCCCCGATTTCTTTGGCTCGGGCAATCTGCCCCTCGAGGTCGGCTTCGAGCGTGTCAAAAGTGACGTGCGCGGCAACGGGTACTAATTTCAGACGCGCCAGAATCGCCTTGGTGTCGCTGGCGCTTTTGTGCGCCCCAAACAGTTCAACGCCCGTCACGCCCATGGCTGCAACTTTGGCAAGTGTGCCTTCAAAATCGTGCTCGAGTTCGTTGCGCAGTCCGTAAATTTGCATTCCAATGTTCATGATTTCACCTCAAAAAATCTCTAACTCCCCAAGTGGGGCGGGTTGGGCGGGTTGCGAAACGATATCGACAAAACGTGATTCCTGGGCGGCAGTCAGAACACCGTGCATCACCTCGAGCGCATGGAACGCCAGTTCGCCACTGGCGCGGTGTGCTCGAGATTCCGTATGCGCTTTCATCATGTCAGCAACGCCCACCCCCCTGGTGTTTTCAGAGTACGGGCGGGTGATTGGCACTTCATGCCAATCGTATTTGGTGTCTCGGGTTTGCAGTGCGCCAGTAAACATGTTTGGGTCGTTGACCAGCAGTACGCCCTTAGACCCCATAATTTCGATGTTCGGAGCGCTGCCCTGCATCGCGTCAAAACTCATGGTCAATGTCGCCAGCATTCCCGCGCTAAACTCGAGCACCCCTGCAATGTGGGTTGGGGTTTCGACAGTGATCTGCTGTCCTTTTTTTGCGCCGCTGCCGACCGTGCGGGTCGCATGGGTGACTCTGGCGTTGGCGGTCACACGCTTGACCGCGCCGAACAGATGCACCAGTGCCGTGATGTAATACGGTCCCATGTCAAACAATGGTCCTGCGCCGCGTTTGAAGAAAAATTCTGGGTCTGGATGCCAGGCTTCGGGACCCATCGAGATCATCATGGCGTGAGCGCCCACCGCTTGCCCAATTGTGCCAGCGTCCAGCACCGCTCGAGCGGTCTGCAAACCCGCGCCCAAAAACGTGTCGGGCGCACAACCGACCCGCAAGTTTTTGGATGTTGCCAACTCGAGCATTTTTCGGGCATCCTCGAGTTCGATTGAAAGCGGTTTTTCGTTGTAGACGTGCTTACCAGCGTTCAATGCCGCCAGACCAATCTCGCCGTGCGCCGCTGGAATCGTCAGGTTCACGATCACATCGACATCGGACGCCAGCATCTCCTCAACGCTGAGTGCCAGGGGCACACCAAATTCTTCGGCTTTGGTTTTGGCACGCTCCAGGTCTAAATCTGCGACGGCGCTGACGATGAGATTATCGAAGCTGGGCAGGTTTTTCAGGTAAATGCCACTGATGTTTCCGCAACCAACGATTCCAACTTTATGTTTCGTACTCATACGGCAAGTGTAACGCACGACGGGGCGTAAAGCTTGTAAATAAATCTAGACTTCTGAAAACAAAAAAAGAGCACCCCAAAATCGGGTGCTCCTCTCGAGGTGAATAAATTTATTTGGGTTCGTTTTCCCATTGTCCGACCACGCCGGGCGCTGCCCACTCGAGGCTGGTCAATTCGCCTGGATTCAGGGTTTTGCCACTGCCGACACGAACCACGCCTTTGCGGTCTTTGATTGGACCGCTGAAAGGATCGAAGTTTGGTTTGGCTTTGCTCATCTGGGCAAGTCGCGTCATGATCAGGTCGTAAGCGCTGACCTTACCAACTTTTTTGGCTTTCAAGGCAGCAACAAAAACAGGATTGACGACGTTATTTTCGTCGTAACCAACTTGAACTGCTTTTTTGGAGAGCAACCACCAGTAATCGACATCTTGCAAGTTCTTGCTGGTGTACTTGCCAGAAACCACGTTCTTCATGAAGTCAATGTAAATTTTTGACCAATCCACGATCTGACCAGACACCACGGTTTTGGGTCCAAATTTACCCATTGGGGTGTAATGCCCAAACGACAGCACGCCTTTTTTGTCGGCGGTTTGCACCACGGTTGGGGTGTCCTCGGTGAACGCCATCGCGTCAATACCCTCAGAAATCAAAGCTTCTGTGGCTTCCTTGGCGGCGGCGGGATTAAACCAGGCGTTGATCCAACGCACGTTGACGGTTGCTTTGGGGTTGACGGCTCGAGCGCCCATTGCGAACGCATTGATGTGGCGTTTGACCTCTGAGATGGGGAACGCGCCCACATAACCAATTTTGTTGGATTTGCTTAAAGCACCTGCCATCATGCCGTTTAAGTAATAGACCTGATAAAAGTCTGCCATGTAAGTTGCCATGTTCGGGTTGCGCTTGTAACCCGAGGCGTGCGCGAAAATCACGTCGGGGTATTTTTTGGCGGCTTCGAGCGTGCCGTCCATGTAACCGAAACTGGTGGTGAACACCACTTTTGCGCCGTCTTTGACGACCTTATCCAGGAACGGTCCTGCTTGACCTTCGGGCACAGATTCGACCGTGATGCTTTCAACGCCAGGAACGGCTTTTTGCATCTCGAGACGGGCTTGTTCGTGGGCGTAGGTCCAACCGTAATCGCCCACGGGTCCAATGTAGATAAAGGCGGCTTTGATCTTGGCGTTTTGCGCACTGCTGGTCATTAAACCTGTGCCGACCAGTGCGAGTGCTGCCAAACCGAGTTTGATGCTGTTCTTCATACCTAACCTCCAAAAACACTTCAGGACAACTCGAGATTCTTGAAGCTCGAGCTGTGTGAGGGTGTGAACGCCCCCCTCATGGAACGTTAACCCCTTCAATTGTACTTGTCTGAATGACTGACGCATAGGGTGACGCCAGTCTGAACTGACACTCTGAGCGGGACAGTTTTATCCAAAACAAGTGAATTTAGTAAATAGATTGCCAAGTCCCCGAAAAGACTTGTAGAATTTCTAAACATGCGAACTGTTGAAACCAACTTGGTCACAATGCGTGATATTGCCGATCTTGCGGGCGTTTCGCCTGGGACTGTCTCGAGGGCACTCAAAAACCAGAGTGGTCTGACCGAACAGACGCGTCAACTGATCTTGCGTTGTGCCGCCGAACTTGGTTATAACGCGCTCAACTTGCGCTCGAACAAGCTCAGACGCGTCGGGTTTTTAACCTCGAGGTTGCCGAATTTGACCATCAACCCGTTTTATGCCCCGATCTTGCACGGGGTCGAAGATGCCTGCCACGATGAGGAGATTGCGCTCTCGTACATTTCATTGCGCCCTGGCGAACGCGTGGCTGAAATTGTGCGCCGTCATGAAGCCGATGGTTTGTTGTGCGTGGGTCATATAGAATCCCGATTGCTCGAGCGGATTGCCGCGCTGGGTTTGCCGTTTGTGCTGGTCGATCACTGGGTCCAGGGCATTGCCAGCGTCAACATTGACAACTCGGGTGGCGCCGAGCAAGCTGTTCGGCACTTGATTGGGCAAGGTTACAAACGAATTGCGTTTGTTGGTGACACCAGCCAGTACCCGATCAAAAAGCGGCTCTTCAGCTTTAGACATACCCTCTTCGAGGCGGGGATTTTGACCGATCCAACCTTAGAGGTTTCTCCTGAAACACCTTATACTCGCGTTGGAATCCAAGCCGCCGTTCTTAGCTTGCTAAGCTCAAAACCGCGCCCTGAAGCATTTTTTATTCCCAATGACGAATCGGCGCTGTGGGCAATCCAAATCTGTCTTGACGCTGGACTGCGCGTCCCCGAAGACATTGCCATCGTCGGTTTTGACGACATTTATGCCGCTTCCCACGCAAATCCAGCCCTGACCACTGTGCGGGTGGACAAAGAATTGTTGGGTCGAACTGGTCTCGAGCTTCTTCTATCGCGCAACATGACCGAGATTGTGGTGGAAACCGAATTGATCGTGCGCGGCAGCACCATGATTCAGAATTTAGTAAATAGCAATTAAAACCACGGCACTTTTTGAGACTCGAGATAGCAAATACACCATTTACCCGAGTGAGACACTATCTTGTCAATGTAAACATGGCATCAGCCTGCGAGATTGCCAATTTTATTGCGCACACATGTCTTAAAGTCAAATTTATCTCGAGATATCCTGAAAACTGCTTTCAGCAAAGGTTGGTTTGGGTCGCCTGACAATTAAGGTCGCCCAAAACTTGACATCAGACCCAAGCTGAGTTAGGCTTTTTCCAAGCCATTTACTAAATAACTTTTGCAAAGGTTTCCTCGAGCGTTCTGCGCCCAGGGAACAACGATTCTGAGCATGTCTGGGGGAATCTGTGAGTACAAGAATGCTTCGGGTTTTTGCTTTGCAGGGCGTGAACAGTTTGATTCTGGCAAGGGTCTTTGCCACAACATTTCCATTCAGGGACAAGTTACATGGTTAGGGCGAATTCGCCTGCAAGGTCAAGCGGGCAGCAAAGCTTTATTCACAAACACGCCGCCACCTTGGCGGTTGTGCCAGTCTTATTGATCGCGCTTTTTTTCTATTTTGGCTCAACCATCTGGTCGGTGGTGATGTCGTTCACCGCCAGCAAAATTTTCCCCGACATGACCTTCGTTGGCTTGCGCCAATACGCTCGGTTGTTCAACGACAACCTCTGGTACATGTCGCTCGAGAATCTGGCGCTGTTTGCTTTGGGCAGTCTGGGCAGCCTGATTTTGGGATTTATTTTGGCGGTGCTGCTCGACAACAATTCGGCGGGTGAGGGTGCGTTCCGAACCATTTACCTTTACCCAATGGCGGTTTCGCTGATTATTACCGGACTGGTCTGGCAGTGGTTGTTCAACCCAAGTTTGGGCTTGCAACAATTCTTCCGCGACCTTGGCTTCAAGGATTTTGTTTTCAACTGGGTCGGTGACAAAAACAAAGTCATGTACGCCGTTATTCTGGCTTCAGTCTGGCAGAGCACCGGTTTTTACATGGTGCTGTGCTCGGCGGGCTTAAAGGGCATTGACTCCGAAGTCTGGCAGGCGAGCCGAATTGACGGCATCTCGAAACTGCGAATGTACCTCGAGGTGATTATTCCAATGATGAAATTCACCTTCATTACCAGTTTTGTGCTCTTGTCCATCGGGGCGGTCAAGGCGTATGACATCATCGTTGCCATGACCAACGGCGGACCTGGAGGGCATTCGATCATGCCCTCCTATTACATCGTGGACATGTACACCAACCGACGATTTATTGCGCTGGGCGCGGCGGGTTCGACGGTACTGCTCTTGATTGTCGCCGCATTTTTTGTGCTGATTGGCATGATCAATTATGCTTTAAGAAAGCGGGAAGCCTGACATGCGGATTGCTCCCGAAATTCAAAGCCTGATCGCTTTGCCAAACAAGATACCGCCCAAGAATCCCCTCTCGAGAGGCATGGCGTTTTTGGTGCTGGTGTTTTTTGCCCTGCTGTTTGCCTTGCCGCTCTACGTCATGATCGTGACCTCGATCAAGTCGATGGACGAAATTCGCTTGGGGCATATTTTTGCCCTGCCAGCCGCCCCCAGCTTTGATGCTTGGGACACCGCCTGGAACAAAGCCGCCAGCGGTTTTACCAACACTGGTTTAAAGTCAGGGTTCTGGAATTCGGTGTTTATTTTGCTGCCAAGCCTCGCCATGTCGGTTTCGATCTCCTCGATTTGCGGTTATGCCCTGGCGTGCTGGAATGTCAAGGTTGGCAATTTGCTGCTCTCACTCTTGCTGGTCTGCGCCTTTATTCCGTTTCCGATCATCATGTACCCACTGATCAAGATCACGGTGTTTTTAAAGATTTACAGCACCTCGTTTGGCGTTTCGGTGGTGCACACGATTCTGGCATTGCCAATTTTGACCATGATCTTTAGAAACTTTTTCTCCTCGATTCCGACCGACCTCATCAAAGCCGCCCGGATTGATGGCGGGCGTTTTCTGGGCACGTTTTTTCATGTGGTGCTGCCACTTTCGCCAAACATCATGATCGTGGTGGCGATCATGCAAATCACGGGCATCTGGAACGATTTTTTGGTTGGGCTGACCTTTGGCAACGTTCAGGCGTTCCCGATGACGGTGAATCTGAACAACATCACCCAAACCCAAACGGGCGTGCGGGTTTACAACGTGTATATGGCGGCGGCACTGCTGACCGCAATTCCGCCCCTGGTGATCTATTTCATCTCCGGGAAACTCTTTATCCGTGGCATCACGGCTGGCGCTTTGAAAGGTTAATAATCTCGAGCTTTGGACGCTCGAGAAAACCGCAGGGTGTGCTTTACGCATAACCAGCACGTGACCGACGGTGCGCGAGGCGACCATGCCCGAAGGTGCATTTTATGGTCAAGAAGCACACCCTACTAGCGCGTCCAGCTTAAATTGCTGGGTATCTCGAGCTTTAAATCATTGGCTAGACGAGAATCTTACTGACCAAATTGAGGCAGACAGATCATTACACCAGAACTCAAGGAGCACGAATGGCGCAAGTTGCAGTCAAGCATTTGGACAAGGTTTACCAGGGGAATACCCATATCCTCAAAGACCTGAGCCTCGAGATTGAGTCGGGAGAGTTTCTGGTGCTGCTGGGTCCCTCGGGTTGCGGCAAGTCAACGCTTCTAAACTGCATTGCGGGACTGCTCGATGTCGAGGGTGGCAAGGTCGAGATTAACGGCAAGGATGTCACCAACAGCGACCCGTCCGAGCGCGGCATTGCCATGGTCTTTCAGTCGTATGCGCTGTACCCGACCAAAACGGTGTACGGCAACATGGCGTTTAACTTGCGCATGAAACGAAAAAGCAAAGAATTT
>JAYTKL010000539.1:0-3832 GCA_043730305.1 Deinococcales bacterium
AACGGGCTGGCGCTGGCGGGCGGAATCGCTTCTTGCTCATAAGACAGCACCTGTCGGGCTATTCGCGCTTCGCGTCAAACATTGTGCAAGGCGCTGTAACATGTTGCAAAGTGCGCCAAAACACGGATTTTAAAAAGTTTTAGGTGTTCAAACACCATCCATGCCCGTGTTAATGGCAACCAACTTGACGCCTGCACCCAATTTGGAGCGAGCGTTTGAGCTTGTTGCAAATGAATTTTTGTCAAATAGCCGAATCGTCCTCGGGTGTTGCCCTGTCGCCTGTGCCGGTTTTGCGTCAGGTCACCCAAGCTTTGCGTCCTGTGACCCAGGCTTTGCGTCCAGCGATGAGGGTGGTGTTGGTTTCAGCGACCACCGAGACTGGGGCTTGCGATTTTGCGGCTCGAGTGTCCTTCAGGCTGTCTTGTGAACTGTTTTGATTGCACAATGCCAGCATTGCAATGCCCAAAAGCAGGGCAGGGCGTATCAGGATTCCACTGATGCATTGCTTGTTTTTATTGGTCATCATTTTTTCTCGTTTCAAATTGCCAAGTCAAACTTGAAAGCAGTATGCAATTCTCATTGTCACAAAACTCTGACAATTATTGTTTAGTTGAATTTGACGCCCGAAAGGTCTATGCCTTCGAGCGTCAATGTTTAAAATCAATGCCTAAAATTGTAAGAATTCAGGGTTTTTGCAAAGTCTTTTTAACTCGAGACATCAATGTCAAATTGAGCAAAATTCTGACTAAACATCTGCAAAAGCTTTTGAGCCTGGATGTCGTAAGCCTCTTGGTCTGCCCAAGAATCTCGAGGATTCAAAACCGAACCCGGCACACCCTCAATACAAATTGGCATCTGTAAGCCAAAAATCGGGTGTCTGGTGGTTGCCACGCCCTCAAGTTTCCCCTCGAGCGCTGCACGCACCATCGCGCGGGTGTACGCGATGGGAATGCGTTTTCCAACACCATAAGCCCCACCCGTCCAGCCCGTATTCACCAACCAGACTTTGCTGCCGTGTTGCGCAATTTTTGTGCACAACAGTTCGGCATAAACCTGTGGCTCGAGGGTGAGAAACGGTGCGCCAAAGGCGGTCTCAAAACTGGCTTGCGGCTCAGTGATGCCTTTTTCGGTGCCAGCGATTTTGGCGGTGTAACCGTTCAGAAAGTAATACATGGCTTGTTCTGGCGTTAAACTCGAGATTGGGGGTAAAACCCCGAACGCATCGGCAGCCAGGAAAATAATGTTTTTCGGATGTCCGCCAAGGCTGGGAATGACCGCGTTTGAAATTTGGCTTAAAGGGTAAGCGCTGCGGGTGTTTTCGGTCAGGCTGGCGTCGTTTAAGTCAAGTTCCCGAGTCTCGAGGTCAAAGACGACATTCTCGAGCACCGTGCCTGGGGTGTGGGTGGTTTGAAAAATTTCGGGTTCGGCGTTTTGGTTTAAACCAATCACTTTGGCGTAACAGCCGCCCTCGAAGTTAAACACGCCTACATCGCTCCAACCGTGTTCGTCATCGCCAATAAGTCCACGTGTCGGGTCGGCAGAGAGCGTGGTTTTGCCCGTGCCGCTCATGCCAAAAAAAAGTGCCACGTCGCCAGTTGCGCCGACATTTGCCGAGCAGTGCATGGGCATGACGTTTTGGGTGGGCAGCAAATGGTTTAAGACCGTAAAAATGCTTTTCTTGATTTCCCCAGCGTAACTTGTGCCAACAATTAAAATAACCCTGTGCTCGAATGAAATCACGATTTGGGTTTCTGTCTGACTGCCGTGCCTTGCGGGGTCGGCTTTAAAGCTTGGCGCACAGATGACCGTGAAATCGCTACTGAAATTTGCTGCCTGCTCTGGCGTGCAGGGAATGAACATGTTGCGGGCGAAATGGTTGTGCCAGGCGAATTCGGTAATGACCTGAACTTGAAGACGAAATTTCGCATCCGCACCCGCGAAAGCATCGAGCACAAAAGTGTCCGTAGCCTCAAAATGCCCGAGCACATCCTCGAGTAAAGTCTGAAAGTGTTGTTCTGAGAGGGGTTTTTGGTAAGGGCTGTCCCACCAGATTTTGCCATTCGAGTCGGCATCGACCACAAATTTGTCTTTGGCGCTGCGCCCCGTGTGAACGCCAGTGTGGGCGATGAACGCGCCGTCTTTGGTCAGCCAACCTTCAGAGCGTTTGAGGGCTTGTTCGATCAGTCTGGGCGTGCTGAGATTGCGGTACAAGGTGCTTGGGTGCATACGTCCCAGAATGTCCGAGGCTCGCGGCAGGGTCTTTAAAACGGCTTGAGGATGTTGAACAGCGGTCATGGTTTCTCCCGGGGTGGATCACTAGACAAACGTTTGTTCAGTTTAAAACAAACGCTCGTTAGGGAAACTTTGATCAGTGTAACCACCAAGCCTCTTTTTCGCAACACCCAACCTGTCACCCGTAACAGAACAATCCTCGAGAAACCCAGTTTGAAACTTCACCCAGACATGACTTTCACGAGTACAATAAAACTCGAAAACATTTCTTTAAGGAGGAATTTATGAGCATTTCAAGGCGCGACATTCTAAAACTACTCGGCATCACCGGCGCAGCCAGCGCGATTCAAACCAGCAACCAAGCGGTGGCGGCGGGCAACACCCTGACCTTCACAATCTTGCATTCCAACGACACCCACGATCACCTCGAGCCAACCCCGTATACGGGCAAAGACGCTGCGGGTAAAGATTTCAAAGTTGAATACGGCGGCGTCGGACGCATCAAAGCCGTTGTTGACAGCCTCAAGAAAACATCGATCAACCCCGTGGTGTTGGACGCCGGCGATGTTTTTACAGGCACAATTTACGGCATGATTTACAAAGGTCTGGCAGACCTGGCATACATGGAAGCCTTCGGGGTGCAAGCCCAAACCATCGGCAACCACGAATTTGACAACGGACCTAGCCAACTTGCCGAATACATCAAAAACGCCAGTTTCCCAGTCGTCAGCGCCAACATCGACGCCAGCGCCGACCCGCTCTTGAAAACCCTGATCAAACCCAGCACCATCCTCGAGATTGCAGGGCAAAAAGTTGGCATCGTCGGCGTCACCACGCCCAGCACGCCAATCACCTCGAGTCCAGGCGATACCATCAAATTTCTTGACCCATTAACCAGCGTGCAAAAAGCCGTCGATGACCTTCGCGCTGCGGGCATCAGCAAAATCATTTTGCTCTCGCACCTGGGTTACTCCGAAGACCTCAAACTCGCACCCCTCTTGAAAGGCGTGGGCGTGATTGTTGGCGGACACTCCCACACCCCGCTCGGCAAGTACGAGGGCAACGGCTTGCCCGCCAGTGAAGGCAATTACCCAACCGTCTTAAAAGACTCTAACGGCAAAACCATTCTGATCACCCAAGTCTGGGAATGGGGCAAATTTTACGGCAGCCTGCGCCTCAGCATGAACGGTGACGGCGTGCCTGTGGGTTGGAAAGGCACGGTCACACCAGTCACCGCCGCCTTCAAAGCCGACACGCGCCTGCAAGCCACCCTCAAAGCCTTCACCGTGCCACTCGACGGCTTTCGTAAAACCGTGGTTGGCGCTAGCGCCGTCAAACTGAACGGCGAACGCGGCGATGTCCGCAAACGCGAAACCAACCTTTCCAATCTGATCGCCGACGCCAACCTTTGGCGCACCAAAAGCCTTGGCACAACCATCAGCCTGCAAAACGGCGGCGGCGTCCGAGCCAGCATCAATGCCGGTCCAATCACCCAAGGCGACATCCTGACCGTTCAACCCTTCGGCAACACCCTTTTTGTGCTCGAGATTACCGGCAGTGAGCTGAAAGCCGCTTTAGAGAATGGCGTCAGCCAATGGGA
>JAYTKL010000540.1:0-2187 GCA_043730305.1 Deinococcales bacterium
AACGGGCTGGCGCTGGCGGGCGGAATCGCTTCTTGCTCATAAGACAGCACCTGTCGGGCTATTCGCGCTTCGCGTCAAACATTGTGCAAGGCGCTGTAAACTGATATCGGGGTAGGCTAAGACCTCAATGCGTCTCAATCCCGATTACCTGATGGTTTTCAGTACCGTTGCCGAACTCGGCAGTGTCTCGAGGGCTGCCGAACGTTTAAACCTCAGTCAACCTGCCATCTCTGCCAGCCTCAAATCACTGCAAGAACTGGTCGGCGAACCCTTGTACGAACGTCACCCCCGAGGGATCACGCTGACCAGCGCCGGGATGACCTTGCTGCCAGCCGCTTCTGCCGTGGCACGTGTTCTGCCGTGGCACGTGGTTTAACCCGAGCCAACGAATTGATTCTCGAACAACGCGGTCAGTTCAAAACCGAAGTGCGTCTGGGGGTGTCTTGGACTCTTTCAGTCCATCAACCCGTTCGGTTGCTCGAGCAAATGGAAGCCAGAAACAGTTCCAATTGCGTAATGTTCGTTTCCGATCACACCCAAGCTTTGATTCAACAAGTGGCGGCGGGTCAATTGCACGCGGCGCTGGCGATTGATGCCTCACAAAATTTACCCGAAGGACTCGAGGCGCAACGCTTTGGCGAAGAGGAAGTCAGTTTGGTTGCCCTGGGTTCTCATGCCATTCAGGGCATGGGTTATGTTTCATTAAAAGTAGTCGAATCCGAAACGCTACTTTGGGCGATGCCTGGTTCAAGCGTCAGACGACGCGCCGAAGCCGCATTAAACGCGGCTGGTGTCAATGCGGCACAGCATCTTGAACTTGGTGGTTTTCTGGCTGTCCGCGAAGCCCTGTTAGAGGGTCGCGGCATGGCGTTTTTACCGCGTTCGATGGTCAGACGTGAATTGTCTGCGGGTTGGTTGACCGCCGTTGGACTCGAGGTTGCCAGTTTTACGCTCGGCTATCACGTGGTCAGTCCTCCGCAGGCGTTGCTCTCGAGTGCAACACGATCAATTTTAAATCTGGTCAAATAGAATGAATCGATTGCTTGACCAGATTCGTATTTTATCTGGCTTTGTATTTCCAGAAATTTTTGTATTTCCAGAAATTGCGATTCTCCTGACCTGTTCAGGAATCGAAAGCCCAAATTAAGAAACTGCCATTCAGGTGTTTAACCCAACAAAACCAAAGTAAAATAGGATTCTCGAGATTACAAATCGCAAAATTGCATCAGGAGAATTAATGGACGTTGCAGCCCTTAAAAAAGAAGCAAAAAGCAAAAAAACCCTTGCACCGCGCTTGCTCGAGTTAGTCAGAAACACCGACCCAGCCGTGCAATACGCCGTGGCAGCCAACCCCAACACGCCTCTTGATGCGCTCGAGTATTTGAGTGGGCATGGCAAATGGACGATCCTGAAAGCGGTCGCGTTAAACCCGAATGTCAGCGTGACAATTCTCGAGAAACTGGCTACGCACAAACAGAATACGGTTTGTGTTGCGGTGGTCGAAAGTAAAAATGCTCCAACCAAATTACTCGAGAAACTGGTTAAACATCCTGACAAATATGTACGTCGTGCAATTACCCTAAACGATAATTGTACCACCTTGGTTTTTACTTTACTCAGTCAAGATACAGATTCTTCTGTATGATCCGAAGTCGCCAGCCGAGCGCGTTGTCCAGTGGCAATTCTTCAAAAACTGGCTCGGGCTTTGGATACGTCAGTACGAGGTTGGGTCGCTTGGAGATGAAAATGTGCGTTGGCAAGTTGCGTACAACGGCAACACGCCAGACAAAACCTTACAAAAACTGGCTCAAGACTCGAGCGAAGAGGTCAGCAACGCAGCCAGCCAAACCCTAAACCGATCTTGGCGATAAAAGCAGATCAAACTGGTCAAGGTTTGTCTCAACCAGTTTGAAACCATCAACCCTCGAGCTTAATCGAGTGGAATATCGGCGGTCAGAATCACGTTCTCGCCGCGTCGTTCGACGTTTAAATTCGGTTGGCTTTTTGCGCCAGGAAAGTATTTTTGAATCACCGCCATCAGTTCGCTGCGCAGCATCTCCTCGCGTCCGGGCGGTAAACCCGCACGGTCGTATTGCAGCACGACTTGCAAACGGTTTTTCAGGGTGTCTTTGGTTTTGCGGCGTCCCCAGAACATTAACCCCTCCTGAACAACTTGCCAAGGCTGGC
>JAYTKL010000541.1:0-3705 GCA_043730305.1 Deinococcales bacterium
ACCATCTTGAAGCGGCAAGTAATCGGCAATCATGGTCACGTACTTTTCGCGTCCACGTTGATAAGAATTGAACACGTAATAATCCGTGCCATCCACTTTTGGGCTGCGCGAAACAAACGGCGCTTCGCGGTGACTCGAGGCGAGCGCCGGCAATGCTCCCGAGAGGGCTATTGCCAGTAGGCACAACATTTTCTTTTTCATGTTCATCCTTTTTTACGTCTTGTGCGGCGCACAAGTCCAGAATCTCGAGTGAACTTCTTCAGGCATGGTTTTCGAGGTCGTTTCTTTATTCACCTCACTTTGAGAGAAGGCTTGAAAACGAAGTCTGTATGGCAAACTCGAGTAACCCAAGTTCGATGTTTGGTTCATCTGGACTTACGCAAGACACTAAAGTTTTGGATGTTGGCGGATTGGGTTAAACTTGGTTCATGGATTTGAGTGCCTTGCCAGTGACCCTGAATGATATTCACAACGCCGCTGGGCGAATTGCTGGCATGGCGGTTCGCACACCCTTGTTGCGTTTACCGATGCAAGGCGAAATTTATGCCAAACCCGAGAATCTTCAACGCACCGGTTCATTCAAATTTCGCGGCGCGTACAATGCCCTCGCCAGCCTGCCAGAGCAGGTTCGTGCGCTAGGCGTGGTCGCAGACTCGAGCGGCAACCACGCGCAGGGGGTGGCGGCAGCCGCGCACTTGTTCGGCGTGCCTGCCGTGATCGTGATTCCAGAAAACGCGCCAGAAATCAAGGTGGAACGCACCAAAGCCTGGGGTGCAGAAATTGTCCGTTGTCCAAACTCGAGCGCCCTGCGCATGAAAGTCGCGCTCGAGATTCGTGATTCCAGAAACCTCAGTTATGTGCCGCCCTTCGATTTTGAAGCCATCATTGCTGGTCAGGGCACGGTTGGACTCGAGATCAGCCAGGATTTACCCGACGTGGACAATGTTTTGGTGTGCGTCGGCGGCGGCGGTTTGCTGGCTGGAATTGCGGTTGCCATCAAATCACTAATTCCCAAAGCTCGAGTCATTGGCGTCGAACCCGAACTTGCCGCCGACGCTCGAGCGAGCTTTCAAGCTGGCAAAATCATCGAATGGGACTCGAGTTTAACCACCCGCACGATTTGTGACGGCGTGCGCACCCAAAGCATTGGTGAACGTAACTTTCAGATTGTCCGTAGCCTTGTTGATGACATCGTGACCGTGACCGAAGACGCCGTGCGCGATGCCACACGCTGGTATGCGCTCGAGGCGAAATTGGCGGTTGAACCCACGGGCGCGTTGACCCTGGCAGCCATTCAAAGCGGTGCAGTCAAACTGATCGGGAAAACCGTTTGCATCGTTTCGGGTGGAAATTTTGATCCAAAACTCTACGCCAGCATCATCTCGAGTTGAGTCAACATTTATGAATGTTGACCTTGTAAAAGCTGTACCCCTTGCGGAGCAGGGGGTCGCCGTCTCGGCGGCGGGGGTCGTGCAACAATCAAGTCGTCGAACGAGTGCCGCACGACCCCTCCGTCTCTCGTTTCACTCGAGCCACCTCCCCTACTCCGCAGGGGAGAACGAAAAGCAGGGGATTTCTATCGGCACTTATTGAAAATCGTTCGTTTTAGTTATCACTCGAGGATTGCGGGCTTTGTTGATGACCAGTCCAAACAAACTTAAAATAATCACGGCGATCAAAAACAAGCCCGGGTAATCCATCATTGCGCTCCAAGCGCCAGGCTCGAGTTTGAAAAATGCGAACAGGGCAAATCCCCAGCCGAGTGCCGCAACCATGACGAGTGGGGAAACTTTGGGCAGGTTGACTTTGGGCATTTTCTCGGGGTCAATGTTGGTCAGTCCAAAGCCCATGAACAACACGCTGACGCCAACCATGCGCCCGATGCTCTCGAGTCCGGCGATACCAAATCGGTTTAAGGTGCTCGTTCCTGCCAGCATCAATCCTGCCACGGCAATCAACAGCGTTCCCCAAGCCCTGGTTCTGTTCGCACGCCAAAGCTGCACGCTCGAGAACAACGCGCCGCCAACCAACCAGAGCGTGCCGTAAATATTGAATGGGATCGTCCAGGCGCGTGGGCTTGCCCAACCCGCCAGTTTGATGTCGGTAAACGCCGTGCCTTTGGGAGTAAATGGTAGCTCGAGGTTTGAAAGTTGCAGCGGTGCGTTTAAGACCACCACCAACGCAACCAGACTGGCAATCACCAGCATCTCGAGTGAGCGTTGCACCCACGGGCGTTTGTCGAGCAGGTGCAGTGTTCCCTGCCCGAGCCATGCCACGCCCATCATCGCGCCCGTGAAATACCAGGCGCGGTATCCGCCGTCGTTCCAAGTGCCTTGCGCTCGAGCCACAACTTCCAGGGTCACACCGAGCGCAAAAAAGGCAATACCGAGGCTCCAGAGCAGTTGGTACTGCTTGCCTCGATTGCGGTATTGATTCCAGGTTAACAGCGCGAACAGCCACGAAACCGCAGCCGCGAGCGCCCCAAAGAGTGCGTCTGATCCCACAGTTGCATTGTGCCAGAAACGCTGCGTTTTGGCTCGGATAGAAGTCCCTGATTGAAGAATTATTTAACTTTGTAACTTTATACTTAAATCAAATTGCAATCAGCAACACCGTCCTGCAAAGCAATAAAGTAAGCACACTGTAAGCCAAGACGATGTACGAAACATCAAAAAAGCCTTACACTTTCGCTATGGATTTACCGTTGTTCCCGATAGGCGAGTTGGTTTTGCTTCCTGGCATGGGATTGCCAATATACGTTTTTGAACCGCGATACCGCGAGTTGCTGGGGCGGATTCGTCAAACGGGTGAAGCCATCGGCATTCCTTGCGTGCTGCCCGAAACCGTTGCCAAAGGGAATGATCTTGACGCCAGGCTCGCCCGCGTTGGCACATTGGCGCATTTAACCCAAGTGAATTACAACCCCGATGGCACCGCCGAAATTCTGGTGGTGGGCGGCGAACGGTATTCGATTCTCGAGTTTGACCACGAAACCCAGCCGTATTCGGTTGCCAAAGTCCAAATGATGCCGCTCGAGCCGAGCGATCCAAAATGGGTCAAAGCTGTGGCGCAGGGTGTGGTCGAACGATTCGTTGAAAAGGTCAAACCAAGACTTGGTGATGTGCGCCTTGAGATTCCTGAAGATTCCCTGCTGCAAGCCTCTTTCGTGGCTGCCAACCTTGGACTGCCCGAAAACGAACGCTACAAAATTCAGCGCGTGCTCGAGGCGAACAGTTTACTCGAGCGGTTTGAAGTGATTTCGGAATTGTTGGGTGTGTCGCAAAAGCAATTGAATTGACTTGCTGCCAACCCCACACAACTCTCACCCGAGCTTGTACACTGCGCTAGATGCAAGTGCCTGGTTCACCGACAAATCTTTTTCAAGACTCCAAATTCGTGTTTTCGCAAGTGCTCGAGATTTTGCGTCTGGGATTGCTTGCGGTGGTTTTTCCAGTGCTTATTTTTGGGTTGTTGGCGCTGACCAAATTGATTACCATGCCCAACATTTTTGGCGTTCAAATCTACCGTTACGATGTCATTTTGCTGGCGTGTCTGCTGATTCAATACCTGATGTGGCGCACCAACCTCGAGACGCTGAGTGAGCTGAAAGTCATTGGCGTGTTTCACCTTCTGGGTTTGCTGCTCGAGATTTTTAAAACCCAGATGGGTTCTTGGGCGTATCCAGAAATGGCATATCTAAAAATC
>JAYTKL010000542.1:0-1104 GCA_043730305.1 Deinococcales bacterium
GCTTGAAGTGAGCTTCTTGATCCTAACCATGCACCTTCGGGCAGGATCGCTCCCGGTTCCACTAAAAATCAGCGTCTCATGAACCCAGAAGCTCAACACCTATTCAACGACACACAAGCCACATTCGCAACCACCAGCGCCCAGACCAGCTTCGAGACAGCCATGCACAGCTTTCTCGACGGTGATGGCAATCCAAGACCACAACGCAGCACTGGAAAAAGTCCGAGTAGCCTCAGTCGCTTCTACAACAAAGCCCTTTGGAACTTACAGGCATTCAACCAGCACCTTCAAAAAACGGCTCTATCACGCATTCTGACCGCCAGAAACAAAGCTCGAGGTCAAGCCCGAACCGTTGAAGCAGCCCTTGATTTGAGCACACTCGAGAAAACCGGTGACTTCCCGGATTTACCAGTCAGTGTCTTCAACGCCGTACTCGGCCTGCATGTGGTGGTGCTCTACGTGATGGTTGGCAATGAACGCCAACCGTTTTCGTTCGCCATCTGGAAAGGCAAAGGGTTTGCCACGCCCGTCATGCTGGCTTTGGCTTTACTCAAGCAACTCAAACGCGCTCTGCCCGCTGGGATCAGCGTTCGGGCTTTAGCTGACACGGGTTTTGGTAGTGGTGCTTTCGTTGACGGTGGTACCAAGCTTGGTTTTCATGTGGTCACTGGGATGCCGTGTGATCGAACAACCGTTCAGGGCAAACGACTCGATCAACTCAGCGTGCGGGGCTCAAAGGTTGATCTGACGTGCTGTTCAACCCCAGTTTGGGTGAGTTGGTATCGCTTGAAACTCAAAGATGGAAAGTTCGAGTGGCGTTACGTGGTCAGTACGAAACCGGCAGGTGGAACAACGATTTCTCGGTGGGGACGACGACGGTGGTTGATTGAAGCGTTTTTCAAGGTCATGAAATCCAGGTTCGGACTCGACCAGTTTGGTCAGCGAACAATGCGAGGTGCGATTCGTTTTTTGACGCTGGCTTTCTTGGCATTCATGCTAACAGCAATCTCGAGGACAGCGTTGATGATGGGGGTTTTACCGGATTGGCGATGCTTGGCGTTGGCGTTACGCCGCGTGCTTGTACCGTGGTTGGTGGGGTTGAAG
>JAYTKL010000543.1:0-6005 GCA_043730305.1 Deinococcales bacterium
GAGGGTTAAGGGTATCATTGGTGAGTCTCCTTTGGCTGGTTCTGGCGAACTCAGTTTATTGGAGACACTTCGTTAGTCTGCACACCCCTCAGTTATTTAAGGAGATGTAGATATACGAAGAGTTGAAGTAGCCATTGGCTAAGCCTCGTTTATTGTTGGTCATCAGGGATTTATGGATCAGATTTTCATAAGCCTGACATGCCAAATCAATGTCGTCGTGCAGCCAATACGCATAAGCCAATTGGTTCAAACAGGCGGTTTCCAGTTTGGCATTTGGAAGGTCTTCTAAAATTTTAAGGGCTTTTTGGATGCTCGAGATGGCAGTGTCATAATCGCCAATATCTCCTGATGCTTCACCAACGGCGTGCAATGCTTTTGCTTGTGCCGCAAAATCACCGATCTCCAAAGCGATTTCTAAAGCTTGGTGTGCGTCGCTTAACCTAAGGTCGGGATTGAGTATCCGGTACCCAATAAAACTGCGAGCAGACAGCAGATTTGCCCGAATGGAATCGCGCCCGCGCAATTCTGGTAACTCGAGCAGACGATTTGACCATGCGATCGCAAGTGGTTTTTTGGCGGCTGAGAACCAATATTCAAGTGCGGAGTAGACGATTTGAGCAGCCAATTGCGGCTTGGTTTGGGCTGCCCATTCGAGTGCCACGCTGGTATTCTCGAATTCCAGTTCAAATTGCTCGGCGGTTTCAGAACCTGGTTTTTCGGGGTCATGGGTGGCGAATGCCAGCGCCCATTTTTCGCAGAGTTTACTCAGTTCGAGCAACGCTGCTTCTTTTTGGTCTGGCTCGAGTTTCTGCACTGCGTACTGCCGCACCGTTTCGTGCATGACAAAGCGGGTTTCAAATCGTCCAATCAGCGATTTGCTGACCAAACCCAGTAGCAAACTTGGGGTTGCGTTTGCCACTCGAGCCGCCGATTCGACCGTAAACCCGCCCCGCAACAAACTGAGTTTCGAGAGTGCGAGTTTCTGTTCTTCGGGAAGCCTAACCCAACTCGAGTCAAACACCGCCCGGATGCTGCGGTGACGTGTGGCGAGTTCGGGTTGGTTGAGGCTCAAAAAATCCAGGCTTTTGCGAATTTCCGCAGCGACTTCTGGCACGCTTAACACCCGCAACCAATTGCTGGCAAGTTCGATGGCAAGCGGCGAACCTTGCAGCATCTGACAAATCTCGATCACAAAAGGCTTGTCCTCAGGACTGAGCATAAAACGCGGATTGACCCGTTTGGCACTGCGCAACAAAAGTTGCACCGAATCGAAGACTTCAATGTTCTCAGAGGCATCTTTGGGAACATCCAAACCAATCACATCAATCAGATACTCGCATTGAAGGTTCAGGGCTTCTCTGGTGGTCACAACCATTCTCAGGTTTGGACAATGCCTCAACAGTTCCAGAACAATCTCGGCGCCGTCCAGGAGATGCTCAAAATTGTCCAAAACCAGCAACAAATGTCTTTGGGATAAATAATTTTTGAGTTGCAGTTCCTGCGCCTCGAAGCTCGAAACCGAGAGCTTCAAGGCACTGACGATGGCAGGAACAAGATCACTGGCAGCGCCAACGCTGGCGAGCGGCACAAACGTTGCCCCGTCTGAAAAGCGTTTGGCTTGCTCGAGTGCCACCTGAATGGCGAGACGGGTTTTGCCCATGCCACCCGCGCCAATCAAGGTTAACAGCCGAATTTCGGGTTGTTCAAAATAGGCTGCAATCTCACTCAAATCCAGGTCGCGCCCAACGAACGAACTGGTTTCTGACGGGAAATTTTGCAAAACGTGGGCGGGTTGTTGATTGACAACTTGAGACTCGAGCCGCAAATTCGCTGCCAATTGCAAGGTTGTCTCGAGCGGCATCAAACCAAGCTCGAGAGACAACATGGATTTGAATGATTCAAAAACTTTTAAGGCTTCCAGCCGATGTCCCGTTTGACTGGCGACACGCAAATAGGCTTGCACGATGTCTTCAGCCAGCAAATCTGTTTTCAAAACTTTAGCCAGCAATACCCCAGCTTCATCAAAATGACCCTCAGCCTCGAGTTGCTTGGCATAATTTAACGCTGCCTCGCGGTAAGCGGTTTGCAAAATTTCAGATTCTTGTTGCAACCAATCTTCAAATTCGAGGGATTCAATGCTCAAACCCGAAAGTAAATTGCCTTGATAAACCGCAACGGCTTGCGCCCAATCGCCAGCCCCCAAGTGTTGTTGAAACAACGCCACATCGGTTTGCACCAACCAACGCACGTCGTCTTGCCCCTCGAGCGTCGCAAAATCGAGACCCCGCGTGCGGCTTAACAAATGCCGCAAATTCTTGCGAGCCGAAACCGAATCGGTATCAGACCAGAAGAGGTTTGCAAGCTGATCTCGAGACACCCAATCGTTTTTGAATGCCAAAAACGCCAGCAGCAAATAACGTTTGTCCCAGACAAACAGAACGCTGTGAGACTCGAGGTTCACTTTGGCAGTTCCAAGCAGTTGAACGTACACGCCCATGTCCCCCACTCATTTTAGCAGCAATCTTGAAACGGACAAAAGCCTCCCGCGTAAAGATGACATAACCAAAACAAACTCGAGCGGCAGGCGCTTAAACCCACGCGACGCCCATGCGACGCCCGATTTGGTAAACTTAAACCAGTTCGGACAAGTCAAGTCATCACGTTCACTCAGTCAAAACCATTTCGGTGTGCAGGTCGCATACTCCAGGGAGGTGAAAGCAATCCAGAACGAAATTGATGCTTGAGTTTTGTAACTGCCCCAGAACACCCGGTATTTGGAGGTATGAGCGATGGAAAAACACAAACGATTGATTCCCTGGATGCTGCTCTTTGTGGCGTGCGGGGGCGGCGGCAATCCAAGCACAGGCTTGAACGTTGGCGGCAACGTTCAAGGTTTCACGGTTCCCGTCGGCAGCAAAGCCGTGGCGCTGTCCCTCTCGAGCGACCCTGTTTTTAAGTTGAGCGAAGCCAGCATTTCTGGTGGCACGTTCACTTTAAACCTGCCCGACCTGCCAGACGTGAATGCGCTCGGACCCGTTTTTGA
Source organism: Deinococcales bacterium (assembly GCA_043730305.1). Classification (GTDB taxonomy): domain Bacteria; phylum Deinococcota; class Deinococci; order Deinococcales; family JAAFIG01; genus JANXTZ01. Next base: position 3,044 of record JAYTKL010000543.1, read on the forward strand.
AGCCCCAACGGGTTGCACTGGCGTGACCGTACAACCCCCCAGCGCCGAGGCGGTCTGGCTTGGATCGTCGCTCGAGATTGCCGGACAGGCGGCGGGTGAACTGGTGGCAAAAAGTGGCACTCAGCTTGCGCGTTGGGTCTACGCCGAAGAAGACGTGACATTGAACGGCACGTTGATTTGCCCATCGGCAAAAACCAGGGTTTTAAGAATCGGCAACGATACAAAATACAACCTGAGTTTGCAGCAAGGTTGGAATTTGGTGCTAACCGATGCCAAGGAAACCAGTTTCAGCAATGCGCCCCTGACCACGCCCGTCACCTGGGGCGTGACCACCGCCAACGACCTGGCGGCAGCAAAGGGTACGGACACGGGCAGCACGGTCACTCGAGTTAAGGGCACGCTTGGCGAGCAGGGTTACGGCTTGGTTTTAAAACTGAGCATTCCAGGCACTGGTCAATCCAATGACCTGACCCCAGCCGCAGTTCCCGCCACAGGAACGGAAGGCAGTTTTGACATGTCCCTGCCAGCCGCCCCGAACGCCGCCCTGCTCGGCGTGGCATCTGGTTTAAAAGAGGCTGGATGCCAAGGGAATTTTAATGCCAGCAACCCGAACGCCCTGATTGGACAACTTGGCGTTTCGGTTTTTAGGGGCAACAGCGCCGTCGCTAAAACGTTCTTGGTGTCTTACTCGAGCACCACGGCTTGGTGGTATGCCGCCAGCGCCGTAAATATAACTGGGCAAGAAAAATGCGGCAGCGGTGATGAAGCCTTCATCACAAAGTACAACCTCAACTTGCAGGCGGGTTGGAATTTGGTGCAACGTCTCGAGAACAGCTTACTGAAAACCACCACCTGGCAAAACCAAAGCACCATTCCCAGTGAAGCAAAATGGTTGACCAGACTCGAGGATGTCGGTGTGGGCGTTGCCCCAGGGCAGTTTGGCGGTCAGGATGCGGGCAGCACTGCCACGCGAATGCACGGCAAGTTGGGCGGCTGGACGGACACCGTGGCAGCAAGCCTCAAGCTCGAGTCCGATGCTGGCGTCAGCTTGACCACAGGTGTACTCAGTGCCACGGGCGAGTTTGACCTGACCTTACCCGCCACCGTTGACGCCGCCGCTTTGGAGCCGCTCGAGTTGACCCAGGGGTGCGGCACAGTCACATCCACACCCGCTGCGCCGACGGGAGTCAAAGCCTCCCTCGAGCCTGACCGCAACGGCACACCATTGGGCGTGATTGCGGTGGGTGGACGCGGTTTTACCGTCAATTGGGTGTACGCCTCGAGCGCGGTCACGGTGACGGGGCAAGAAAACTGCCCGAGCGGTGACGGCGCGGGCGAAGACCACAGTTACAACATCAATTTTGTTCCAGGTTGGAATTTACTGATCGAAATGGTTGCACTCAAAAATGGCAATGAAACCATTCAGCACACTTCGGGCACACTGCCAGCCGGTTCGGAATGGTTCTTTGAAGCCGACAAAGAACCAGGATTGCCCGACACGGGCAGCAGCTCGAGTATTCTGAGTGGTTCGGTTGGAGCGGCGTTTGCCAACAACAGCCTGCGCCTTACGGTGGCAGGTCAAACGATTCTGACCGCGCCGCTCGGCGCAAACGGCGAAGTCACCGCCACATTACCTATAACCGTTGCCGCTAGCACCCTGAAGCCCCTCAGTCCCGCTCGAGCCAATTGCGTGGGCGTTCTCACCGTGACCCCAGCCAGCAGCAAGTACGGCTTACTGAGTCTCGAAATCTGGAACAAAACCACGTTCAAAAGCCCAGTCGAAATCACCAATGAGGACTCGGACGGATCACTCGAGAAACTGAGCTGGTGGTATCTCGAGGCAGCCACCACCGTCAGCGGCACGCAAACCTGCGCGGGTCTGGTGGACAACACCTTCAAATACGACCTGACCCTGCACACGGGCTGGAATTTGATTCTCGAGCATCAGGAAGACGCGCCGACTGGCGAACGCAACACCAAATTCAGCAGCGTCAACACCGCGCCCAATGGCACGCGTTGGGGCAGCAATTAGTCAGGCTTTGGAGGAATTTATGAACATTGATCGCCGCAATTTTCTCAAAGCCACGGGCTTGACGTTTTCGGGCGCACTGTTAAGTGCCTGCGCCACGAATCCCAACCCTGCGCCGCCAACCCTCGGCACGGACGGTGTGCTGCCAAACGGCTACCAGTTCTTTTCGATCAAGCACAACACCGACATGTTGCCAGGAGGTATTAAGGGTCAAACCTTGCGTCTCGATGCCGCCATCGACAGTCACGGACGGGTAGTCTACGGCGCGATGGATAAGGATGACCGAATTGGTTTGTACGCACTTCAACTCGACCTTAGCGGTGTAACCCCTCGAGTCTCGAGTGAAAGCCGAATCGTGCGCATCGGTGACTTGCTCGACGGGCGGCGCGTGGTTGAACTGAACAACCACGACATCAACGCCAAAGGTCAGCTTGCCCTGGTGGTCAGGGTCGAAACCGAAATGAGTTACAACACCACCGACGAGCACGGCAGCTTTGACGGCGGCAGCGCCCCCATGAAAATGCAAGCGATCTACTGCGACCTGGGTCAAGGCTTGACTCGAGTCTTGCACGAGCATGTGCTGAATACCGACGGTCACGAATTTGCGGGCATGTTCGGCGACCTGAACTTTCACGACAATGACCTGATCTTTGTTGCCAATTACTATCACAACACCGGACAAGTCACCAAAGACGTGCGCCAGGGCGTGTTCTTGCTGCGCGGACTCGAGGGAAAGAATTCTAGTTTGGTCGTCGCCAGTGGCACGTCCCTGGCAGCCAGCGCCAGCGCTCCAACCATCTCGCAATTTGGTTTGATCAGTTTGCATGACGGCGGACAATTTGTGCTGCAAGCCATGCTGACCCCAGCCTCAGAATTTGCCAACCAGTACGTTCAAGGCAAACAACAAACGGCTGTCCTGCGCGGCAACCTCAA
>JAYTKL010000544.1:0-9749 GCA_043730305.1 Deinococcales bacterium
GTTTGGCTCGAGAAAAAAGATCAAGTTTAAGTTAGCCTTCTGAATCTTTCGCTCGAGTCCAAGCTGGTTTGAGCGCCAGAATTTGGGCATGGGTTGAGCAATCTTCATCGTGCGCTCCAGGCAAAAAACCAGAGCTGACCAGAAATTCGCGCACGATTTCGCCGCCCGTAAACACAAACGTCTTTTTGAACAACTTCCGCCAAGCTTCCAAATCAAGCGGATGATGGAACTCGAGCCAAGCCAAAAACGAACCATGCTCGCGCTTAATCTCGAGAATCCGTTTGGCGTTTTCGATGGCTGCCAAAATTTTCAAACGATTGCGAATGATGCTGGCATCAGACATCAACCGAGCAAAGTCCTCATCGTTAAATGCCGCGACTTGCTCGAGGTTGAAATTGGCATAAGCCTTGGTGAACCCAACGCGCTTTTTCAAAATCGTTTCCCAGGACAAACCCGCCTGATTGATCTCGAGGATTAACCGTTCAAACAACTGGTCATCGTGCTCGAGCGAAAATCCATACTCGAGGTCGTGGTAGTGTTTGTGAACGGCGTGCAATCGACCAGACCTGACGGCGGCACAATACGAATCGGACATGCCCCGAGTTTAACAGTCTTGCCAAAACATAAGGTTAAGCCTTAAACTTCTGACAGCTTTTAAATCAGTCCCGAGAGGCTGAAAAGGAGGAACTATGAACAGTACCCGTTACGTCCCACGCCATCGCGTTGGGATCGTTTTTTTGACGCTCGAGCCAAGAGGTTTTTATGCCTGAACTCGAGTTTAAAGCCAAACTTTTAGAACCAGACGACATTCGCCGTGCCGTCAGCCGAATTGCGCACGAGATTGTCGAACGCAACAAGGGTGCTCACGACCTGGCGGTGGTTGGCGTTCACACCAGGGGCATTCCGCTGGCTGACCGCATTGCCGCACGGATTTCCGAACTCGAGGGCATCAGTGTGCCAAGCGGCAAACTGGACATCACGCTCTACCGTGACGACCTGTCTGAAGTCGGCTTGCAACCTCTGGTGCGCCGCACCGAAGTGCCGTTCGATGTGGCATCAAGACGCATTGTGATGGTGGACGACGTGTTTTACACCGGACGCACCGCCAGGGCGGGTTTGGATGCCCTGATTGACCTTGGACGACCCGCCAACATTCAACTGGCAGTCTTGGTGGACCGTGGACACCGCGAGCTTCCAATCCGTGCCGATTACGTTGGCAAAAACATTCCAACCTCGAAGTCCGAAGTGATTAAAGTCAAATTGCTCGAATCCGACGGGGAAGACGCCGTTGAACTTTGGGAGGTTCGAGCATGAATCACAAACCTATTTTGAAACTCGAGCCTTCCGTGTTTTTCGGAAGGCATTTTTTGGGGGGACTCCGATGAAACACCTGCTCGATTTTCAAGACTGGGACAGAACCTCACTCGAGGGACTGCTCGAAACCACCCAGATCATGGCGGAAGTTCTAGATCGACCCGTCAAAAAAGTGCCTGCACTGCAAGGTTTTACGGTTTGCACCGCCTTTTTTGAGAACAGCACCCGTACCCGCCTGAGTTTTGAACTCGCGGCACGGCGCATGAGTGCCGACGTGCTGACTTTCACGGCATCAACCTCGAGCACCACCAAAGGCGAAAGTTTGAAAGACACGCTCGAGACGCTCGAGCAAATGAAAATTGATTTGTTTGTGATTAGGCATCAAGCTTCTGGGGCGGCGCACCTGGCAAGCCGTTGGACGGACGCCCGAATCATCAACGCCGGCGACGGACGACGCGCCCATCCGACCCAAGCACTCTTGGATGCGTACACGCTCAAGCAGCACTTTGGAAAACTCGAGGGGCTGGAAGTGGCGATAGTGGGCGATGTCAAACACTCGAGGGTCGCACGGTCAAACGCGGATTTGCTGGTGAAACTCGGTGCAAAAGTGCGCTTGTGTGGACCCGCAACTTTGCTGCCCAAAGAACTCGAGCAACCAGGGGTGACCGTGACCAGCAACCTTTCAGAAGCTTTAGAGGGCGCGAATGCCGTCATGGCGCTCAGGTTGCAACTCGAGCGCATGAGCACGGGGTACATTCCAAGTTTGCCCGAATACCAGCAGACCTACCAAATCAACTCGAGAAACCTTAAACATGCTGCGCCAGACGCGATCATCATGCACCCAGGACCAATGAACCGCGATGTCGAACTCGAGGGAAGCCTTGCCGACTCGAGCCGCAGCGTAATTCTGAAACAAGTTGAAAATGGTTTGCCTGTGCGGATGGCGGTTTTGTACCACTTGCTGGTTGGGAAAAAATAAACCAGAAGCAGGGCGCACAGCCGTGCGCCCCTACACAAAAAATGGGGGCAACATGCGAATCAGAATCAAAAATGCTCGAGTTTCACCGAATTCAGAAGCTCGAGATGTATTCATTAACAACGGTTTGATTGAAGGTTTTAATTTGACAGGCTCGAGTGATCTCGAGATTGATGCTTCAAACTTTTTGCTCTCCCCTGCTTTGATTGACCCTCATGCGCATTTGCGCGAACCAGGGCAGGAAGTCAAAGAAGATTTGCAAAGTGGCTTGAGCGCGGCGGTGGCGGGTGGTTTTGGCACGGTGGTCTGTATGCCGAACACCAAACCTGTCATTGACGACCCTGAGATTCTCCGTAGCCTGATTGCAAAAGCCGATAAACTTGGCTTGGCAAGATTGCTTCCGGCTGCCGCCTTAACCAGGGGGCAAGAAGGGAAATTGCTGGCGGATGCCGCAGCCTTAAAAGCCGCCGGTGCAGTCATGCTGACCGATGATGGTCGCACCAACGAGGACGCGGGTGTGCTGCGTCGCGGACTCGAGTACGCCCACGCGCTGGACTTGGTGGTCAGCGTTCACGCCGAAGATGACAGTCTGCGCGGTGATGGCGTGATGAACGAAGGCGAAGTTTCAGAGCGCCTTGGACTTCCAGGCAACCCAGCCGCCGCCGAAGCCGCCAGAATCGCTCGAGATTTGGAAATTTGCGCGATCACTGGCGCAAGATTGCACATTCAGCATCTTTCCACCGCTCGGGGTTTACAGCTTGTGCGCGAAGCGAAAGCTCGAGGGGTCAATGTGACCTGCGAGGTTGGACCACATCACTTGACCTTGACGGATTCCAAACTCGAGACTTTTGACGCCATCTTCAAAGTCGCGCCGCCGCTTCGATTGCAAACGGACTGTGATGCGCTGCTCGAGGGTTTGGTTGACGGCACGGTGGATTGCATCGGCACGGATCACGCGCCGCACACCCAAGCCGACAAAGAACAAGATTTGCTCGAGGCTTCATTTGGGATTGCCAACATCGAACTGGCATTTCCGCTGCTTTACACGCATTTTGTCGGCACTGGAAAACTGACGCTCGAGAAATTGTTGGAATTGATGACGGTTGGCGCGGCTAAGGTTTTAGGAATTACCGAACCCAAACTCGAGGTTGGAATGCCAGCCGATCTGGTGTTGCTTGACCTCGAGACTGAAAAGACTGTTGACCCAGCCAGCTTTAAAACAAAAGCCAACTTTGGCAGTCCGTGGGCTGGTGAAATCTTGAAAGGTTGGGCGGCTGTCACCATCGTTCGCGGACAAGTGGTGTTTGACGCCTCGAGTTCATGATGTACGAACTACTCAAACCACTACTTTTTAAGCTTGACCCAGAACAAGTCCATGACCTTGTGATGAAGGTATTACGCGCCTCGAGCATGAGTCAAACCATGCTCGGGTTAATCTCTAACCTCTGCAAACCGCAAGATGAACGTTTAAAAGTCAAACTCTGGAATCTCGAGTTTCCAAATCCTGTGGGTTTGGCGGCAGGATTTGACAAGAATGCTTTGGCTTTGCCTGCATGGGCGGCACTGGGGTTTGGTTTTGTTGAAATTGGCAGCGTGACCGCGCTGGGGCAGTCGGGCAATCCTAAACCGCGACTTTTTCGACTGCCAGAAGACAAAGCCATCATCAACCGAATGGGTTTTAACAACGACGGCGCAAGCGTTGTTGCGGCGAGGCTCGAGTTGTGGCGGCACAGCCACGGAAAACTGAATATTCCGCTCGGCATCAACCTGGGGAAATCCAAAGTTACGCCGCTCGAGGACGCGCCACAAGATTACCTGACCAGCATGAAAAAACTTTGGGAATACGGTGATTACTTTGTGCTGAACGTATCTTCACCCAACACCCCGAACTTGCGCGAATTGCAGGACAAAGACAAACTCGAGGTGCTGCTTGAAACCGTGATGGGTTTTGCAAACGCGCAAGAAATCCAAAAACCAGTGCTTCTGAAAGTTGCACCAGACTTGAGCTTTACTCAACTGGACGAGATTTTATTGCTGCTCGAGAAACACAAACTCTCGGGCATCATCGCCACCAACACCACCCTGGCTCGAGGCAGTCTGAAAACCCAAATTGAAGAGGCTGGCGGCTTGTCTGGTACACCATTAAAACAAAAAAGCCTCGAGATTCTGAAACACTTGAATACCCAACTGAACGGAAAACTACCAATCATTTCCGTTGGGGGCATCTCGAACGGCGATGACGTGCAACAACGCCTTGATGCTGGCGCAAGTTTGGTGCAAGTTTATTCAGGTTGGATTTTTGAAGGACCTTTGATGCTGAAAAACATGGCTCGAGAATTGCGAAGGTCAAGGTGATTTGTCAACTCAAGCTTTTAAATGCGCAAAAACTTCATCAATCGTGAGTACCTCACCACGCGCAATTTGCTCGCGGCTTTCTTTCAACAAACGATGCAGACCCTTCGAGCGCGACATCACCAGGCGCTCGAGGTCATTGTCGTCTATTGGGGCGATCAATACAGCAACAGCTTTGCCATTGCGGGTTAATACCACTGGAGTCTGAACAGCGTCGTCCACAATACTCGAGAGTTTATTTTTCGCTTCAGAAATCGAAATCAGTTTCATCATTTACCACCTTTCCAGCAACAATCAAACGTTCCCCTATTTTTTCGCCAATCAATAACACATGAACTTCGCTATGAATTTCGCTATTTTCTGGATTGCTTTTATCGTGCTCGAGTCGAATCACATCGTATAGAACACGATAACGATTCTGAGTACCACATCGAAGTTCCCAGGTTGCGCCGTATATTTTGGGATCGAGTGGTTTGCGGTTGCGGGTTTCAAACGTTGGTGTGAAAAGTAGCTGCTCTACGATGGCGTCACGGATAGCACGATGTTCTTTGACTGGGATGAAGCCAAGACAATCTTGAAAATTTCTGGCAAAGATAATCTCGTGCGCCGTCGGCATTCGCTGAATTATAGACTGAATTGAGCGAAGAATTCAACCCCATTCTAGTTAAATCTGAACTTTTTCAACGCAAAAAGCATTCCTCGAGACTCAAATTTTAAGCTGTCTCTCGAGTTCCAAAACGATTTTCAATATATTCGCTGACCATTTGCATAAATTCTTGGGCAATATGAGCGCCTTTAAGCGTGGTCACAAGCTGCCCGTCGCGGTACACGGGTGCTCGAGGCTCTTCGCCTGTTCCTGGCAGTGAAATCCCAATGTCGGCGTGTTTGGATTCGCCTGGTCCGTTGACCACGCAGCCCATCACGGCAACTTTCAAAACTTCAACGCCTGGGTATTTGCTTTTCCAGACGGGCATGTTGGCGTCCAAGTCGGTTTGAATGTCTTGCGCCAGCACTTGGAAGAGGCTACTGGTGGTGCGTCCGCAACCTGGGCAAGCGGTGACTTGAGGGCTGAAGGTGCGAATCCCGACGGCTTGCAGGATTTGTTTTGCAACTTCGACCTCGAGTTTGCGGGTTGCGCCTGGTTCTGGGGTCAAGGACACGCGGATGGTGTCGCCGATGCCCTCGCTTAGAAGGGGCGACAAGGCGACGCTCGAGGCGGCGATGCCCTTTGTACCCATGCCAGCCTCGGTCAAGCCAAGGTGGAGCGCGTAGTCGCAACTGGCGGCAAGTTTGCGGTAGACATCCCAGAGCATTGGCGCGTTGGAGATTTTGGCGGAGATAATAATCATGTCTCGAGCCAGACCATAACTTTCAGCCATTTCAGCACTTTCAAGTCCACTCTCGAGCATCGCAGCAATCATTAACTCGTCGCTCGAGATTGGATTTTCGGCTCTGGTGTTCTCGTCCATCATGCGAATCACTTTGCTCTGGTCGAGGCTGCCCCAGTTCACACCGATGCGGACAGGCTTATTGAATTCTTTGGCGACCTCGATCATGGTTTTGAAGTTGGCATCGTGCTTTTCGCCGACGCCGACATTGCCCGGGTTGATGCGGTACTTGGCAAGAAGTCTTGCGGTTTCGGGAAATTCGCGCAGCAAAATATGCCCGTTGTAATGAAAGTCGCCAATAATCGGCACGGGATAACCCGCCTCTTCTATTCGTGCCACCACTTCTGGCACGGCTCGAGCGGCGTCATGGTTGTTGACCGTGATGCGTACCAATTCACTGCCCGCGTGGGCAAGTTCGATGATTTGATTGGCTGTGCCCTTGGCGTCGGCGGTGTCGGTGTTGGTCATGCTTTGCACAACGACGGGATTTGTCCCACCGACCCAAACTCCACCCACGTTGACGGCAACACTTTTGCGGCGTTTGATCTCAAACATGGCTTTAATCTACCAAGGTTGTGGCGGTAGAAGTGTCACGCAGTTGGTGTTGATTTCATGATGACCCTGGATTGAAAGAATTTTTCTTGAAACTCGAGTTGTTTTAAAATCTCAACTTCGCTGTAAATTGTACCGTCGGCGCTGCCAACCAGTTTGTCTTCAAGGTCATCTTGGCGGATGATCAGCGCAATAATTTCAACTTCGATTTCGGTAAATGGCTTCAGGGTCTCAGAGATGCCAAGCACGTACACGTCAACTTCGCGCCCGTCGCCGGAAATGGTTTTGGGAATAAAGCCGCAGTTGACTGGGTATATCGTGGACTTGTACTTTGGGTGTTTTGTGCCTATCGGACGGTCAATCACAATTCGTACTTTCGTGCCCACGTGTTTTTGTAAATCCGGTTTCATGCGTATAGACTACTCGAGATTATGGTTTGAAGTCTCGAGGTCACGATCTTGGAACAGTTTTTAACTTTTAAAACGTTAAACTGATCTAGTGAGCCAAAAACCCGAAATGCCACCAGGGGTCTTCGTCAACGATCAATTTGAGCCTGCCGGGGTTGAAGAAGCGCCGATCAAACCCGATTGGAAAGATTTTGTCGCCTTGACCGTGGCGGCGTATCAAGTGGTGCTGCCGCCACTGTTGATGATTTTGGCGGGCATTTTGCTGGTGTTTTTTCTGATGACCTTGTTGTTTCATTAATCTTTAGGAGCATTCATGACCCAAGTTTTAGATAAACCAGCCGTGCGTTGGGATTTGAGCGGCATTTACCAAGGCATCAACGACCCGAAACTCGAGTTGGATTCGGCTGCGGCTCGGGCGGCAGCGACGGTATTTGCCGAGAAGTACAAGACCAAAATCTCGGGTTTAAGTCTCGAGCAAGCTTTTGAAATGCTCGAGCAGTATTTTGATCTGGTCATTGGGTCTTACAAACCAACCTGGTACGCGGGGCTGTGTTTCGCGGCGAACACCGAGGATTTGGCAGTCAAAAGTTTGCTTGATCGGGTGCGCCTTGCGGCGAATGACACCAACAATGTGCTGGTTTTTGTGCGGCTCGAGTTGATTCAACTGCCCGAAACTATTTTTGAGGCTTGGAGTCAATCGGCACTTCTGGCGGAGTACAAGCATTTTTTGAGCACCATTCGCACCTTCACGCCGCACACCTTGTCCGAAGCCGAAGAGCAACTCTTGACCAGCAAAGCCTTGACGGGGCGCAACGCCTGGGGGCAGTTGTACACGGAAATCACCAGCAAAATCAAGGTTGAACTTCTGGTGGACGGCGTGCTCGGCACGTATCAACTTTCGGAATTGCGTCAATTCTCGAGCCATCCAAACCGCAGTTTGCGCCGTGCCGCCAAACAAGCCCAAAACAACGCGCTCGAGGTGCAAGAGCACGTGCTGACTTTTATTTTCAATACGGTCTACCAGGATTGGAAACTCGACATTGGTTTGCGGCATCACAGCGACGTGATGGAACCCAACGCTTTAAGCAACGAATTGTCGCTCGAGAGTATCGAAGCGTTAATGGCGAGCGCTGAGAAAAACGCGGGCATTTTGCAAGAGTTTTTTCAGGTCAAAGCCAAAGTTTTGGGCATCAATGATTTCTCGAGTTTTGACATGTACGCGCCACTTGAGGCGTCAGAAACCAAATACACTTACGAGGAAGCGCAAGGTTTAATCTTGAAGGCTTTCGCAAGATTCAGTCCCAAACTTGAAGCGCTTGCACAAGCGTTTTTTAAGGAAAACCGTATTGACCTCAACCCCAGGGACGGCAAACGCGGCGGGGCATTCTGCTCAAGTTTTACGCCGACGCACAACGCGTATATTCTGACCAATTTCACGGGCAAACTTGACGATGTGTTCACACTCGCGCACGAACTCGGGCATGGGGTTCATGCCGAACTCTCGAGAAGCTTGAAGATGGTCAATTACGGGCATAGCCTGCCCCTTGCCGAAACCGCCAGCGTGTTCTGCGAGATGATATTGATGGATTACTTGCTCGAGGTTGCGCCCACAAATGAACGCCGCGCCCTGATTGCCAAACTACTCGAGGATGTTGCCAGCACCTGTTACCGCCAGATTCAGATCACGCGCTGGGAGCAACTGGCGCATCAGGAACGTGCAAACGGGGTCGTCTCGAGCCAGCGTTACGGCGAGTTGTGGTTGGACACCATCAAACGTTTTTACAGCGATTCGGTCGCACAAACCGAAGGTGATCGCTGGGGTTGGATTGGCATTCCGCACGTCATCAGTTACCGTTTTTACTGCTACGCTTACGCCTTTGGCATGTTGATGGTTTTTGCGCTTTACCGCCAGTACAAACTCGAGGGTGAGTCTTTCGTGCCCAAGTACATCAAATTTCTCTCGAGTGGTGAAAGTGCCAGCCCTGAAGAATTGGTGGCAGGCATGGGCGTGAATTTATCTGATGAGCATTTCTGGCAGAACGGTTTTGATTACGTGGCGGGTCTTCTCGAGGAATTTAAACAACTTTCAAAATGATCTTTTGAACTCGGTTTTGCCCTCGAGTTACAAAAGCTCGAGGGTTTTTCCGTAGGGTGCGCCTTGCGCACCATGCCAAAAACGGTGCGCAAGGCACACTAAATCCCGAGTTCCTCGAGAATTTCTTGCTTGTGCTGGTTGAGAGTTGGCGGTGGAGTGCGCACCGCCAGCCGTTGCCCGTCAAACTCAAACGGTGGCGTGGTCAGCTTCACGATGCCAAGTTCAGGATGATCGAGTTCGGTGGTCACGCCTCGAGCGTGAACAAATTCGCTCTCCATGACTTGTGCCACACTCCAGATTGGACCGCAAGGCACACCAGCCGCTTGCAATTTCGCCACGATCTCGCTCGAGATAAAACGTGTCAGGTGTTGCTCGAGGAGTCTTGTGACTTCAACCCGATGTTCGACCCGTGCCGCATTGCTCGAGAATCGTGGTTCGAGCAAGTCTGAAGCCTCGAGCGCATGGCAAAGCTTGATGAACAGCGCGTCGTTGCCGCCCGCAATGTTGACAAAACCGTCATTGGTGGCAAACGTTCCGTATGGCACGATGCTGCGGTGTTGGTTGCCGAGGCGTTCGGCGTCCTCGGATGCGCCCAGATACCTCGAGACTTGGTATGTTCCGAGCGCGATCATGGCTTCGAGCAGGTTGACTTCGATGCGTCTGCC
>JAYTKL010000545.1:0-1083 GCA_043730305.1 Deinococcales bacterium
GAAACTTGACGACGAGATTGACAGCGCCTTCAGTCAGGTAAATATTCCCCTGCTGATCTATTGCCATGCCTTCTGCGGGGTTATCAAACCCATCCCAAATGGTTAGGAACTGCCCACTGCTGTCAAATTTGCAAATCTGTTTGTTGGCTGGTCCAAAGACGTAAACATTGTCCTGAGCATCGAGTGCCAAACCCAGCGCTCCATTGAGGATGTCTTTGCCGCAAGTCTTGTACTTGACCAAGAACTTGCCACCCGCATCAAATTTCTGAAGACCATTGCCCATGTCAGAGACGTAAATATTCCCTTGTGAATCAAAAGCAATTCTGATCACTCCGCCAAACTCACCGTCTCCGCTACCAGGACCACCCAACCTTGCCAAAAATTTTCCATTCGTATCAAACTTTTGAATGTGGTTATTTTCATCAGCCACGTAAACATTGCCCGCTCGATCCACGCCCAGTCCGAAAGGATTGATAAACTGACCGTTTTCGTAGCCACGACTACCCCATTTGGTCAAGAACTTGCCATTCGCATCGAACTTTTGAACGCGGTTGTTGTTGCCGTCGATAACATAAACGTTGCCGTTGCCGTCCACGCTGACCGCACAGAAGTTGTAATCACGACAATCAAACTGACCGTTGCCCTTGCCCAGGCTTCCCCATTTGGTCATCAAGTGCCCATTGCTATCGAGCTTTTGAATGCGGTTGTTGTGCGAGTCCGCCACGTAAAGACTGCCTTGCGCGTCCAGCGCTATCGAAACTGGCGAAGCGAAGCGGTCAGGATCACCTTTGCTGCTCCAGATCACCACCAAAGGCGCGACGGCGATGCTGCCACCAGCCAAAAGCAAACCGATAAACAGCGTTAAGAGTAAGAAATTTCGAGTTTTCATATGAATCACTCCTTAAAGTGAAAGAATGTATCTCAAGGGTCAAGCTCGAGCGTCCGAGTTGCGTTGTGTAAGCTCGTATCTGTTTCTGGGCGCTTGAGCCTCACTCAGAATTGCTTAGGGCAGTTCGACCTCGAGACGGGTGCTTTCACTAGAGCCAGAAGCCACGTTCTTGGTTACTTTGCCTGCCAGATCAA
>JAYTKL010000546.1:0-1487 GCA_043730305.1 Deinococcales bacterium
CCCCGCCCGATGACCACCAAACTCGAGCGTCCCTCGTGCCGCGTGTCGGTTTTTGTGACTTTGACAATTTCACGCACGGCTTGAAACACAATTTCGTCCGCAATTTGTTTGAACGCCAGAAAACCCTTGGCACGAAACACGCTGCCAGGACGGGAAATAATAAGTTCTTCCATGAAGGTATTCCAGGCGATCACGTCTAAAGGTTCAGCATGATGCAAAGTAAAACTCGAGACTCCCGCCGCGTGTTCGTGGGTGTAATTGCGCGGTTTCCAATCGGTTTCAAACGCGTTCTGCTCGAGCATGGCAGGTGCGTCAACGTTTGCGTTCTGGGTTTCGGTTTGGTGCGCCAGTGGGTTTAAGCCGCGCAGCAAACCCCGTGCCGTCTCGAGTTGAGCGTCATCGGCAAGATCGGTTTTGTTGAGGACAATGTTGCTGGCGTAGGCGAGTTGCACCGCGCCTTCGGGAACATCGGACAGGGTGCGCTCGAGGTTACGGGCGTCTGCCACGCCGATGATGCCGTCCAGATCAAACAAACCGCGAAGTTGCGGGTCGAGCACGGTTTGCGCCACAGGCACAGGGTCAGCCAAACCCGAAAGTTCGATCAATAAATGCTCGGGCGGATTTTTACGCATGGCAAGTTTGATCATGGCTTCGGCAAGATCATCGCGCCCCACACAGCACAAACAACCGTTGCTGAATTCGGTCACGCCGTCTTCATCTGCCTCGAGATTTTCGATCAGCGCCCCATCCACGTTGATGTCACCAAATTCGTTGACGATCACGCCAAAGCGTTTGCCGCCAGTTTTGATCAGGTGATTGACGAGCGTGGTTTTGCCAGCGCCAAGAAAGCCACCCACGACGGTGACGGGAATTCGTTGCTTAAACTCAAACATGGCTTGATGTTACCGTTTTCACAGACCCGAGTTTAGGACTTTGCCCACAAGCTCGAGGTAAATTGAGGCATGAAGATTACGAGCGGCAGCGTGGTGAAACTCGAGTGGAGTTTAAGCATTGATGGCAAAATCATTGAACGTTCGCTGGCGGGTGAAGCGCAAACCATCTTACTGGGACACGCCAAAAGTCTGCCCGTTGGACTCGAGGGGTTGCTGATTGGGCGTGAAGCTGGTGCAGAATTTGAGGCGACACTCGAGGATGGTTATGGCGTTTACGACCCCAGTAAAGTTCACAGTGCCAAAAAATCTGATTTTCCGAAAAACATCAACCTCGAGCCAAACGCGAGTTTTTACACCCAAGATGAAACTGGCAAACCGCTCGTGGCTCGAGTCATCAAACTCGAGCAAAACACTGTTACCGTCGATTTTAACCATCAATTTGCTGGCAAAACCCTCGAGTATCAGATTAAGATTTTGCTTGTCAGACCCGCCGAACCCAGCGAACTCGAACACGGACATGTTCACGGCGAGGGTGGGATTCGGCACGAGCATTAAACCCAAATGCGAAGTTTCTTACTTTGAGCCATCAAAATC